>JBDTKD010000411.1:0-5786 GCA_039935515.1 Bradyrhizobium sp. | reverse complement strand
GCCCTGAAAAAACCGTGACCTGCGACGCCCTGGCACGGGCCCTGGCCGCGGATTTGCGGCGGCCGGCCGCCGGGCCATCAGCGATCGACCTGCTACAGCGAGATGGGCTGTTCTGGAGACGGATACCTCGCATCGCCGAACTTGACTGCGAAGCGCATGGTCGCGATGCATCCGCCCCATTGATGCCGGATCGAAATCCGTGTCTGTGAACACTGCCGGGTAGACCATTTCCGGCCCGGCGACCGACGCCGGGCGGGCCACGGCGCCATTGAACCGGGCCGAGACGACCATCCGATGTCCGCTTCCGACACCACCCCGAGCACCGCTTTGCGCGGTGGCTGGCTCGCCAACCAGCCCTATCTGCTGCTTTGCATCACCACGATTTGCTGGGCTGGCAACGCCATCGTCGGCCGCCTCGCGGCCGGGCATATTCCCCCGGTGACGCTGTCGTTCCTGCGCTGGTTCCTGGCGTTTCTCCTTATCCTTCCCTTCGCATGGAAACATCTGGTGCGCGACTGGGGCGCGATCCGCGCCCGGCTTGGCACCATGATCGTGATTACCGTCAGCGGAATCAGCATTTTCAACACCCTGCAATATTGGGCGCTGGAATACACCCAGGCGCTGAATACGCTGCTGCTGCAATCGGCCGGACCGTTGTTTGTCGCGGTGTGGTCGCTGATCCTGCTTGGCGTCCGCCTGACGCTGGCGCAAACCATCGGAATCGCGGTGTCGCTGTCCGGCGTGCTGGTGATCCTGCTGCACGGCGACCTGATGGCGTTGACCGCCATCGGCTTCAACAAGGGCGATGTGATCTTCACGGTGGCGTTGGCGATCTTCGGGTTATACTCGGTGCTGACGCTGAAACGACCGGCGATTCACGGCCTGTCGTTTGCCGCCTTCACCTTCGGCTGCGGCGCGGCGTGCCTGATCCCGCTCCTGATCTGGGAACTGTTGGCACGGCCGATGATGCAGGTGACCGTGCCGAACCTGCTGTCGCTGGTTTACGTCGCGGTGTTTCCCTCGGCGCTGGCCTATCTGTGCTTCACTCGCGCCGTGCAGTTGATTGGCGCCAACCGCGCCGCGCCGTTCTTTCACATGGTGCCGCTGTTTGGCTCCGCGATGGCCATGATCTTTCTCGGCGAACGCCCGCAACTGTTCCACGTGATCGGCTTTGCGCTGGTGCTGACCGGCGTTTTCATCGCCTCGCGCAAGGCCTCGGCGTGATCCGGGGCGTCCGGCACATTTGCCGATAGAAATACGAAGCGCGCAGAAACGCCGTGACAAAGGGTTTGCCAAAGAAGTTGGCCTAAATCCTTATTATACGTATAATCCAAGGCTCCATCGATTGTTTCGGTGAGATGCCCATCATGGTCCAGACCAGCGCCCTGGAATTTCAACGCAAATTCGGCGAGTTTCAGCATCGAGCCCAGCGAGAGCCTGTAGAGATTACTCGCCACGGCCGGCGCGAGTTCGTGCTGATGTCGGCTGAGCACTATGACTGGCTGACGACGGCTTCGAAGCGCGCCTACCGAACAGTCGATGCGACCGAGGTGGTGATCGACGCTGTCGAACGGGCCGAGATGAGCCCTGAGCATGCCGCGCTCGACGAACTGCTCCTGGAGTTGACCCGCCACGACAAGAGTGGCGCGGTGCGCCGCTGATCGCGAGGATCAGAATCAACATTGCTTGCTGGTGGGCGTACGACTTCATCCTATTTGCCGCGGCGGCCGAGGTGCCTCTTGCATTGCTGCGTTGAGATAGATCGAAGCATCGTCGCGCGAGATCGTGTTCTTGGAAATCACCCGCGTGCCGGCCGGCAGCCGAGCCTGCAATTCCTCGTTCGCCGTTATCGAAGTTAAAACGATGACCGGAATAAATCTGGTGCGCTCGTCCCTGCTCAGTTCCTGGAGCACGGTGAAGCCGTCTACTTTGGGCATATTCAGGTCGAGGAGGATCACATCCGGCGCTTGTTCCCGTGCCAACCGAAAACCATCGTCGCCGTCGCTCGCTTCGATGAAATCGTAGCGCCGCGCGCTACCGATAATTTCACGCGTGAGGTAACGAAAGGTTTCATCGTCGTCGATCAGCAGTACGCGCTTGTTATCAGCCTGCGTCGGAACCGGTGGACGTTTTTTTGACAGTATCCTGGCGCGAGGCTGCTTGCCGACAAGAGGCCGATCAAGCACCGCCGGCGAGGACCTGCCGGCGGCCAATCGTTGCGACCATTGGCCCTTCGACACTCCCAAAGCGCTCTCGGCCAATCGGAGGCGTTGTATATCGGAAGTTCCCGCTGGCGCGAAAATGTGATACGCATCTCGCAGTAGTCGTTCGATCGGCCTGTCAGGGAACAGCCCGCATCCAGCGTGGATCTCCATGGCGGCTCGCGCCGAGTCGAGGGCATACTCGACATTGATGAGTTTGGCGTTCACCAGTTCCGCGTCACATGGCAATCCTTGGTCCAACAGATGGGCGGCATGGTAAGCGGCCAGGCGGGCGGTCATGAACCGCGACTGCATCTCACCCAATTTTTGCCCGATTGTCGGCAGCTCACAAAGGAGGCCGCCGAAGCGGCGCTGCTGCAAAGTAAATGCAGCCGTCTCTTCGAGAAGCGCGCGGTGGATGCCCAGCGCCACTGCCGCGAGGTTGGCGCGCCCGTAAAGCATGCTCGAGGAGTAGGCCACAGCCAAACCATCCCCTTCGCGGCCAAGCCGGTTCGCGGCCGGGACGCGGCAATTGTCGAAAATAAGCTCGCCAAAGCTGAAGCCGTGCAAGCCCATCGCGGCTCGATGCGCGCCGAGCGAAAAGCCCTTTCGATCCGACTCCACCAGGAATGCGGAAAGTCCCTTCGAGCCCTCGCCAGTGCGGACGACCACACCATGCAGATCGCCGATATGGCTGTTTCCCACAAAGACCTTTCGGCCGTTCAGGATGTAGTCGTTGCCGTCACGCTCGGCAGTCGCTGCCATGCCGAGCACATGGCCGCCGGATTCGGGCTCAGTAACGGCGATAGTGGGTAGACAATCGCCAACCGCGATGGCCGGGAGCCATTTGCGCTTTTGTTTCTCACTACCGAAGTGAAGAATCTTGGCAACCCCCAATTGTGAAGCCTGGACCGCCGCTCCCATGGCGCCGCTGACACGGGACACTTCTTCGATGATGATCGTCTTTCCCAAGTGACCGATGTCCATGCCACCATACTCTTCGCTGATGGTGGCTCCCATCCAGCCCTGGATCGCCATAAAGCGAGGCAAGCGATGCTGGACCTCTCGAGACTCCTCCATCTCTGATACGTGCGGACGAATCTCTGCCTCCGCGAAGGCACGCACCTGCTCACGAACACGGTTGTGGCACTCTGTGGTGAAGTAGCTGTCCATTCGAACCACCTTTCGATCTGCAACCTAACGGCGAATGACCCTGGTGGTTTCCGGTGCAAACGTGGATAACGTGTAGCCCTCTCTTATCAAGGTTGTGGTACGCGGGAACACAAAGAGACGCGACGAGTTTAGCCGGCAATCTCTTCTGCAACCATCAATCGATCACAGCATGAGCTTACCGCCTCGGCCGCCTGCGACTAGACGCGTTGCCTCGCTATCTCGCGAACTTCAGGCCGACCTTGCGACGATCAACCGCACCGCGGCCATCCCTTCGATCCTTCAAGTCGTCTGCCACATGACCGGCATGGGCTTCGCAGCGGTCGCGCGCGTGACGGAAGGACGTTGGATCGCCTGTTCGGTACTCGACAATATCGAATTCGGCCTCAAGCCCGGCGGCGAACTGAAGGTCGAGACGATGATCTGTCACGAAATCCGCCAGAGCGGCAAAGCCGTCGTCATCGACCACGTCGCTGAGGATGCCGTCTACCGCAACCACCCCGCGCCCGCGATGTATTGCTTCCAGAGTTACATCTCCATGCCGATCATCCGTGGGGACGGCATCGTGTTTGGCACGTTATGCGCGATTGATCCCCGTCCGAACCGTCTGAAGACGCCGGGCGTAATCGGTATGTTCGAGCTCTTCGCCGAGCTGATCGCCTTCCATATCGATCGAGCCGATCGCGTGGCGTCAAGCGAAGCGAGCGTTCTGGACGAGCCCGTGACAGCCGAATTGCGCGACCAGTTCATCGCGGTGCTCGGCCACGATCTGCGAAATCCGCTTGCTTCGGTCGATGCGGCGGCGAGGCTTCTGCTCGAGACTCCCTTGGACGACAAGGCTAAGAAGCTTGTCGGCATGGTGCGGAGCAGTGTCGACCGGATGTCCAACCTGATCGCAAATGCGCTGGAGCGGCCTCGGATCCGGGAAAATGTGCGCGGCAGGCGATTGGCGGAATGAGTCACGTCACGGTATAGTAAAATCCTTTAGCGCTTGCCTGCCGGGGGCTTCTCCGTAGACATTCGGGTGCGAAGCGAATACCGGCGGCCGCAACGCGTCGCGGCCATAGCCAACACCGAAGCGCCAAATCGGGAGAGAAGGAATGTCGAAATTCAGGGTGGTCACGCCAAAAGGCGCGAGCTTTACCGTTGCCGGCGGCGGCTACGCATTGGAAAAGGAGGCGCTCGATCCGATCGGCGCCGAGATCGTGGAAGCCCCGGCCGACGAAGCCGGTTTCATCGCCGCGGCGCGGACCGCCGATGCCGTCTACGCCAAGGGCATTCCGATCACAAAGACCATCATCGACGCGCTCGAGAACTGCAAGGTGATCACGCTGGGCAGCGTCGGGGTCGACAGCGTCGACGTCAAGGCGGCCACCGCCCGCGGCATTCCCGTCACCAACATCCCCGACACCTTCATCGAGGAAGTGGCCGATCACGCCATGATGCTGCTGCTGGCCGGCTTCCGCCGCCTGGTCGCGCAGGACCGGATGGTCCGCGAGGGCCGCTGGCCGGAAGGCCGTCCGGCGCTGCTGAAGATCCCGCGGCTGATGGGGCAGACGCTCGGTTTCATCTCGTTCGGGCGCGTGGCGCGCGCGGTGGCCAAGCGCGCGGCGCCGTTCGGACTTCGCATGATGGCCTACGATCCGTTCATCCAGGAAACGCTGATCTCCGATTGCGGCGTGATCCCGGCGACCCTGTCGGAGGTGCTGTCGCAATCCGATTTCGTCTCGATGCACGCCCCGGCGCGGCCGGAAGTCCATCACATGCTCGGCGAAAAGCACTTCAGGCAGATGAAGCCGGGCGCCATCTTCATCAACACCGGTCGCGGCCCGACCGTGGATGAAGAGGCGCTGATCAAGGCGCTGCAGGAAGGCTGGATCGCTCACGCCGCGCTCGATGTGCTGGAAAAGGAACCGCCGTCGCACAACAATCCGATGCTGGGCATGGACAATGTGACGCTGACGGCGCATGTCGCCTCGGCCTCGGCGCGATTCGACGAGGCGCGCAAGCGTCGGGTCGGCTACGAGTTGTCGCTGGTTCTGTCCGGGATGTGGCCGGTCAGCTGCGTCAATCCGTCGGTGCTGCAGAACACCTCGCTGCGCCGCTGGCAACCGATCGGCATGGATCGCGGTCCGAACAGTTAGGCTGCTGCCGTGCTCAAGCCACAACGGGCCTCGTGGTTCGAGACGCGCGGCGTTGCCGCGCTCCTCACCATGAGGAGTTGGACCTCATCTGAGGAGGCCGCCGAAGCGGGCGTCTCGAAGGATGAAGCCACAACGGGGCCTCGTGGTTCGAGACGCGCGGCGTTGCCGCGCTCCTCACCATGAGGAGTTGGACCTCATCCGAGGAGGCCGCCGAAGGCGGGCGTCTCGAAGGATGAAGCCACAACGGGGCCTCGTGGTTCGAGACGCGCGG
>JBDTKD010000410.1:0-3848 GCA_039935515.1 Bradyrhizobium sp. | reverse complement strand
ATTGCAAAAGAGGCCGCTGCCAATTGGGCAAGTCACAAGGACTCTCGGCAAGGCGCCGCGCTGGCCTGTTACTCGGTTTCTTCCCTTGGACCCATCATTCTCATAGCCATCGCCGTCGCGGGTTTTTTCTTTGGTAAGGACGCGGTCAGTGGCCAGGTGACGTCCTCGATCAAAGGCACGCTGGGAGATACTGGCGCACAAGCCGTCCAAGCCATGTTGGCCGATGCGGGCCGACCCCGACAAGGTCTTATAGCGACGTTGCTCGGATTGGGTGCCCTACTCTTCGCAGCCATCGGCGTTGTAGTTCAGCTCAAGGATGCCTTGAATACGGTCTGGGAGGTAGACGAAGTTCTAGGCGGTGGAATGTGGCAGTTCATACGCAGTTACATTATTTCGCTGGGGGCAGTTCTCGCTTTGGGTGTTAATCGGCGTGGGGTCCCGACGCCGATCGGCGAGCCAAGCCAATGATCTACCAAGTGATGAAGAGGGGTCAGTCTTCAGGGGAATCGGGTGAAGGAAATCACGCTGCGATGAGACTGGCGAGATACTCGTCGTCCCATCCTGCGGTTTTTCTGCGAAGGCGGATGGAATCCTTGCCCGGGGCCTTTCGGGTGAGATTGTAGGCGATATGCCGACAGGTTGCGAAATTGGCTGGGGCGTTGTCGGTTCTGACGCGGCATTCGTCGTCGCGAAAGACCATGTCCATGACCCAGTGCAAGGAGTTCTCGATGGCCCAGTGGGCACGGATCATCGGGCCGACCGCGGCGGCCAGCATGACCAGCGAGGTGATGTAGAAGCGCGTCTCGTCGGTGATTTGGCCGTTGATTTCGCGCTGGCTTTCGACCACGACGACGGCGTTCAGGCCCGGCCATTGGTGGCGCGCCTGCAGCCAGCCGACATCGTGGATCACGGTGTAGTTCCGGGTCTCGATACGGCCGTGATCGGCGTCGACGGTTTGATGCGTGCTGATCTTTGTATCCCTGTATTTCAAGGCTTTCTGCTCATCGACGAAGACCTCGACATCCTCGCGCAGGGTTCCCTGGTTGCCCTTCAGCGCGACAATGTAATCGGCCTTTTTCTCGATGATTTTGCTGGCGATGTCGCGCTGGCAGCCCATCGCATCGATCGTCACCACCGCGCCCTCGATCGACATCATGTCGAGCAGCGCCGGGATCGCGACGATCTCGTTCGACTTCTCGTTCACCTTGACCTGGCCGAGTACGATGCGTTGCCGGGCCGCGAAGGCAGAGACCATGTGGATCGCCTCTTTCGAGCCCTTCGCCTGATACGAGCGCCGTGAGGTCTTGCCATCGATCGCGATGACCTCGGCGGGCGTGTTGGTCAGCGCGGCGACCCAGGCCACGAAGCAAAGCTGAAAGGCGCGGGCGTCGAGCGTGGCAAAGATATCGCCGAGATGATCGTGCGAGGGCGTGCCGTTCACATAGGGCCGAAACCGTCGCAGCAGTTCGATCTTGCGCTCGCCAAACCGCGCGATGTCGGTGAACGCCTCCGCCCCCGCAAGAACCGCCAGAAGGATCAGGAGCAGGACTTCCGGCAGCGGATAATCCACTTTGCCGGCCTGACGATGGTCCGGCAAGGTGCTGAAATAGTGAAGGAAACTCGTCGTCTCCGCAATCTCCGCAAACCCTGCCCCGTCGGAATCCATCATCGTCCTCCACCTGCGACTCAGTGGATCACAACAGATTCAGCACTTCAGGCGTTTGTCACGCATCTCTTCACCCGATTGCCCTGCGCGGCGAGGCCGGCGGCCTTTCGGAGCTTGACCCGATCTGGTATGCTTCGTCGACCGCGTGGAGGCTGACCAAAATCATGCGCTTTGGGGGTTCCACGATTTTCGTGACCGGCGGCGCGGGTTTCATCGGCTCGGCGGTGGTGCGCCATCTCTTGCGCGACAGCCATGCGCGGGTGGTCAATATAGACAAGTTGACCTATGCGGCCAATCTCGATTCGCTCCCCGGCGCGGTCGGCAATCCGCATTATGTTTTCGAGCAGGCCTGCATCTGCGAAGCCGCGTTGCTGCGCAGATTGTTCGACAAGTACCAGCCCGACGCCGTGATGAACCTCGCGGCGGAGAGCCATGTCGATCGCTCGATCGACGGCCCCGGCGAATTCATCAAGACCAACATTGTCGGCACCTTCACGCTGCTGCAGGAAGCGCTGCGGCATTGGAGAAAGCTCCCGGCCGAAAGACGCGCGCGGTTTCGCTTCCTGCACATTTCGACCGACGAGGTGTTCGGTTCGCTCGGCACCGAAGGCTCTTTCTCGGAGACGACGGCCTATGCGCCGAACTCGCCCTATTCCGCCAGCAAGGCGTCGTCGGACCATCTGGTCCGGGCCTGGCGCGAAACCTATGAGCTGCCGACGCTCCTGACCAACTGCTCGAACAACTACGGACCCTATCATTTTCCGGAAAAGCTCATTCCGCTCATGATCATCAAGGGCCTCGCGGGCGAACCGATGCCGGTCTATGGCGACGGAAAGAATGTGCGGGATTGGCTTTACGTCGAAGACCACGCCAAGGCGTTGTCGCTGGTGCTGGAGCGCGGCGCCGTCGGCGAAACCTACAATGTCGGCGGCCGCAGCGAACGCACCAATCTGCACGTCGTGGAAACGATCTGCGATCTGCTCGATCGGATTGTCCCCGGCGCCGACGGGCCGCGCCGGCGCCTGATCAGCTTCGTCACCGACCGTCCCGGCCACGACCGGCGCTATGCCATCGACGCCTCGAAGCTCGAACGCGAACTGGGCTGGCGGGCCGAAGAGAATTTCGAAAGCGGCATCGAGAAGACGGTGCGGTGGTATGTCGAAGAGCGCGCATGGTGGCAGGCTATTCTCGGCCGCGGCTATGACGCGGAGCGGCTGGGATTGATCCAGACGCCGACCTCGCAATCGTCGCGAGAACCGGCGACGTGACCAACGAGCCTTGCCTGGGCCCGATAGCCGGCATCGCCCGCCGCAGCTGTGCATATCCAGCTCTCGCTCACCCACACCGCACCGTCGGGCTATTGCAACCTCGGTCCTTCCCAGGCCATTACCCGAACCGAAGCGGTTTCAATGTGGACGCGAAATGCGGCGCGACTGCTGCAATGGAATGACATCGGATCGTTGAAACCGCAGCACCATGCCGATCTGATCGTGGTCGATCGCGACCCGCTCGCTTGCGCGGTTGACGAAATCGGCAACACGAACGTGTTGCGGACCGTTTTCGCAGGAACGACTGTCTACGATGCTGGAGCGCTCTAACCGCTTCGCACCGCAGGGCGAAAGGTCCCAATGGCCGGTCAACGGTGGCGCGGCCGGTCAGTGCGCGGCAACGGGCGGTTCGGCTGGCGCGGTGATTGTGTAACCCCACGCCTGCAGCGTCTGAAGGACTTGCTTGGCCTCGGACAGGGACAGGCGACCGAGGGGTGTATGCTTTTGCAATTCAAAAACAAGGGAAACGGTCTCGGCCGGCGTCATGGCGCGCTCCTGCAATGTGGGGGATGGTGGCGCCCGGTGAGCACGGATGCTGGAGCGCTGGAGGCAATGTAACGCCAATTTTCAGCTTTTCAATATCTTAGAAGGCGCTGGCGCTCCCTAGGGGAAACTGAGCCGGCACTTGCGGAGCATTGAAAATATAAAGTTTCCCGCACCCGATTGGCCGACGGTGTAGCACGGAGCCGTTTCTCAGTCGAGAGCTGGCGCCGGGGCTCAATTGTTCCTTCCCCTGGGACAATGGGTTCGAGCCGCCCGTTCCCTATTAATTCCTAGCCTCACTCACTCGTACGGGCGGTGCTAGGGAACATTTGCCGCGCCAGTCGCTTTTTCTTTCTAACCAAGGAGGATGA
>JBDTKD010000409.1:0-22197 GCA_039935515.1 Bradyrhizobium sp. | reverse complement strand
AAAAGCGCGACCTGATGCCGGAGATGTTCAGTGAGATCGATCTCAACCAGCAGCAGCGGCTGAAATGCGCGTTCGACGCCCGGGGGCTGCTCAACCCCGGCAAGGTATTTCCGACGCTGCATCGCTGCGCCGAGCTCGGCCGGGTCCATGTCCACGGCGGCAAGCTCGCCTTTTCGGACCTGCCGCGGTTCTAGCCAATCTGGACCTCAATGCCTTCATCCTTCGAGACGCATCGCCTCGCGATGCTCCTCTGGATGAGGTCTCAGACCCTCATGGTGAGGAGCGCGCCTTCGCGCGTCTCGAACCATGAGGCCTCGCCGCCGCAAGGTTACAGCAACGCGTATTGAGTGCGTTCCCGTCTGGCGAGCAGCGGCAGCGCCTGGCCGGCGATGAAGGTCTTGAAATATGCGCTTTCCTGATGCGCCTTGAATGCCGCTTCGTCGACGAACAGCTCATAGAACAGGAAGTGGGCCGGGTTTTCCTTGCCCCTTCCGATCAGGAACAGCTTCGCGCCGGGGTCGCGCTGGGCTTCGGGAAGGAAGCGATCCAGGATGCCGGCAACCTTGTCGGCCTGTCCCTCCCTGGCTTCCCATTGCGCGACCACCAGAAGTCCGCCGCCGCCGACGGCGTCGCTGACGGTCTCGGTTTTCGTTGCGTACTGACCCATGATCATGGCTCCTTTGATTGAATGTCGCTCGCCTCAAGTGACCGCGACTATACGCCCTCCTTTCGACCTCTATGGTTCGATATCGGACGAAGTGTATCTGTATGGAGAGGCCGCGCATGGTGCGGACGATCTGCACGGGGCGGCCGTGATCGCGCATCCCGGGTTCGGCTGCGCCGCGTCGGCAAGTCGCAGGCGAGCGGCTGTCATTGGTCAAGCCCTTGTGCCCGCCAGCTATACATCCTTAGAAGGATGGCTGAAGATACCTGTGGCTGCGACAACGCAGCGCTTCGAGGTCGGTTGCGCGATGAAGACAAGGCGGTTGCGGTGGACACCCTGAAGGTTCGTGACGCAGGGGATGTCGAGCAGGTGGTGCGCTCGGCGCTTGCCACCGAACAGCCGCTGGAAATCATTGGCCATGGCAGCAAGCGGCTGATCGGCCAGCCGATGGCGACCAACGCGCTGCTCGACCTCTCGGCATTGAACGCGGTGACGGCCTATGAGCCGAACGAACTGATCATCACCGTCCAGGCCGGCGCGCCACTGGCCGACGTGGTGTCGCTGATCGATTCCAGGAACCAGCATTTGGCGTTCGAGCCGGTCAACACCGCGCGGCTGCTCGGCACGGCGGACATCGGCACCATTGGCGGCATGATCGGCGCCGGACTGGCGGGGCCGCGCCGCATCAAGGCCGGCGGCGCGCGCGATCATCTGCTCGGCGCGCATGCGGTGTCGGGTTTCGGCGACAGCTTCAAGGCCGGCGGCAGGGTCGTCAAGAATGTCACGGGCTACGACCTCTGCAAGCTGCTGGCGGGTTCGTGGGGTACGCTCGCGGTGATGACGGAGGTGACATTGAAAGTCATGCCGCGGCCCGAGAGCGAACGCACCCTGGTGCTGCGCGGGCTGGACGACCTCACCGCAAACCGGGCCATGACGGCGGCACTGGGCTCGCCGTTCGACGTGTCGGGGGCCGCGCATCTGCCGAATGCGGCGCTTGGGATTGCGGCCGGCGGCCTTGGCGATCTCGGATCGCCGCAGCAGGCGGTGACGCTGCTGCGGCTGGAGGGCATTGCCGCTTCCGTCGCCCATCGCGCGGCCGCGCTTGGTGCAGCGCTGGCGCCGTTTGGCAGCGCGGAGATGTTGGCAGACGCGGTCTCGGCGGCGGTCTGGGCTGCGGTTCGCGACGTTCAGCCGTTCGAGGCCGGCGGCGTGCTGGGAACATGGCCGGTGTGGCGGATCGTCGGTCCGCCAGCCTCGGGTGGCGCGCTCGGCGGGCGGCTGGCGCGCGACACCGGGGGCACCGTGATCTACGACTGGGGTGGGGGCCTGATCTGGGCTGCGCTGCCGCCCGATCCGGAGGCTCACGCCGCGCTGGTGCGCGGCCGCGTCGATGCCGCCGGGGGTCACGCGACGCTGTTGCGCGCGCCCGAACAGGTGCGACGCCATGTCGATGTGTTCCATCCGCAGCAGAGCGGCCTTGCCGCGCTCGGTGAGCGGGTCCGCCACAGCTTCGATCCGAGGAACATCCTCAACCGCGGCCGGTTGACCCGGGGACCGGCCGCATGAAAACCGAATTCAGCCTCGCCCAGCTCGCCGATCCCGATATCGCGGAAGCCAACAAGATCCTGCGCGCCTGCGTGCATTGCGGGTTCTGCACCGCGACCTGCCCGACCTATGTGCTGCTTGGCGACGAACTCGACAGCCCGCGCGGCCGCATCTACCTCATCAAGGAGATGCTGGAAAAAGGCCGGCCGCCGACCCAAGAGGTGGTCAAGCATATCGACCGCTGCCTGTCCTGCCTCGCCTGCATGACCACCTGTCCGTCCGGCGTCAACTACATGCATCTCGTCGACCAGGCACGGGTAAGGATTGAAAAGGAATATCGAAGGCCGCTGACGGAACGGGCGTTACGCGCGCTGCTCGCCTGGGTGCTGCCGCGGCCCGGGCTGTTTCGCCTGAGCATGATTCTCGCCCGGCTGGGCCGGCCGCTGGCTGCCCTGCTGCCGGCCCCCGGGCCCGCAGCGGCATCGCCGACGCTGTGGCGGCGGGTCACCGCGATGCTGGCCCTGGCGCCGAAAAGCCTGCCAGCGCCGGGAGCGGCCGGCGGCAGTGTCTTTCCGGCCGTCGGCCGCCGGCGCGGACGTGTCGCACTGTTGCAGGGCTGCGCCCAGCAGGTGCTGGCGCCGCGCATCAATCAGGCCGCCATCAGCCTGCTGACGCGTCACGGCATCGAGGTGGTACTGGTCAAGGACGAGCAATGTTGCGGTGCGCTCACCCATCACCTTGGGCAGGATGGCGATGCCTTGGGCCGTGCCCGCGCCAATATCACGGCCTGGCTTGCCGAAGCCGAGCGAGGCGGCCTCGATGCCATCCTGGTGACGACATCGGGTTGCGGCACCGTGATCAAGGACTACGGATACATGCTGCGCGAGGACCGCGATTTTGCGTCGGCCGCCGCGAAGGTCTCGGCGCTGACCAAGGACATCACGGAGTATGTCAGCGGCATCGAGCTTCATCCCACGCAGCAAAATGGCGAGATCGTTGTCGCCTATCACTCCGCCTGTTCGCTGCAGCATGGACAGAAAATCACGCAGGCCCCGAAAGAATTGCTTTCCAAGAACGGATTCGTGGTGAAAGATGTCCCCGAGAGCCATTTGTGTTGCGGTTCGGCGGGGACCTACAACATTCTCCAGCCTGACATTGCGAACCGATTGCGCGATCGAAAGGTCGCTAATATTGCGATGGTCGGGCCGGACATGATTGCTGCGGGCAATATTGGGTGCATGGTGCAGATTGCCAGTGGTACGTCAGTTCCCGTAGTGCACACGGTTGAGCTTCTCGATTGGGCGACGGGCGGCTCCAGGCCAGGATTGAACTGATCGATGGACCCCGCGCGGAAAGCGGACGACAAGTTGGACGCCCGATAGACGTGGATCAGCGGCAACAGGAGGATCACGATGGCTAAAGGGAAAAAGAATAAAAAAGGCAAGAAGAGCAAGACCAAGAAAAAGGCTCTGACGGCGAAGAAAAAAGCCGCCAAGAAAACGTCTAAGAAGATGTCGAAGAAAACCGCCAGGAAGTCGGCGAAAAAGGCCAAGAAATCCGCCAGGAAATCCAAGGCGGCTCCGAAAAAATCGGCCAAAAAATCGGCCAAGAAATCGGCCAGGAAGGCCACCGCCAAAAAGAGCGTCGCCAGGAAGGCCGCGCCGAGTGCGGTCGCCAAACCGCCCGCACCCAAGCCGGCACCCAAACCAGCATCGCCCAGGCCAGCACCGCCCAAGCCAGCGGTGACAGCACCGGCCCCAACTCCGGCGCCTGCGGCACCGAGCTGGGCCGGTCCAAGCCATGCGTCCTCAAGTCCGGCCCCGTCGAGTCCAGCACCGAGTCCGGCGCCGTCATGGGGGCATTCCAGCGACCATGGTTCATCGACTCCATCGTCCTCCGGTGACGACGACAAATAAGGGGGCGCACCCCGCTTCGCCCATCGCATTCAAAGGCCGCAGCGTGCTGCGGCCTTTTTGCTGAAATGGCGCTCAGGTCGAATCCACGCAGGACGGACCGATTCGAAAAACCGGCCGGGCGCACGGGCAACACCGCGGTTCTCGATCGCAGGCCGCCCGGCCTTGGCTGCAAATTCGGTCAAGCTTGTTGTCGGAATGCAACACACGTCGACAACCTCACACGACATTGCCGGAACGCCTAAGAAGGCGGCAATTGCTTGACTTTTTTGCTTTCTGCAATGATCGCCGCGTCCCAGATTGTGACCGACGTCAGTCGTTTGGTTTCGGTCGATGATCGCTTGCCCCGGGGGGCGTTCGGAATCGGACTGATTTTTAGAAATGTGATGGGGATCACCATGAAGAAAGCAGCTTTGTTGGCAACGGCGCTGGCAATGGTCTCGGGTTCGGCTTTCGCGGCAGACTTGCCCGTGAAAGCAGTCAAGGCGCCACCGCCGGCGGCATTTGACCCCTGGGACATCGCGTTCGGCAGCGCCGTGATGAACGATTACATCTTTCGCGGCGTAACGCAGTCGAACCACAACCCCTCGGTGACGGCCTATTTCGAGCCCCGCTACAATGTCAGCAAGGATCTCCAGCTTTACATCGGTACCTCGACCGAAAGCATCTCGTTCGCGAATCGCGCCGCCGCCGAAGTCGACGTTTACGGCGGTATCCGTCCGACCTTCGGTGCGTTCGCCTTCGACTTCGGTGTCTGGGGCTACCTGTATCCGGGCGGCCGTTGCGCCGACAACGTGCTCACCGGCGGCGTCCCCGGCGGCAATGTTTGCCCTGTCGATCCGAACACGATCTTCCTCGGCGACCTCAACGTGATGAAGAAGGATGTGAGCTTCTTCGAAGCCTACGCCAAGGTGAATTACACCATCAACGACAACTGGCAGTTCGGCGTGAACGAGTATTATTCACCGAACTTCCTGAACAGCGGCGCCTGGGGCAACTACGCCTCGATCACCGGCAAATATACCGCGCCGAGCGCAGCCTTCGGCACCAGCGGTGTCGGCATGTATGCGTCCGGAGAGTTCGGCCGGCAGTGGCTCGGCACGTCTGACTCGTTCTACGGCACCGGCGTCGGCACCGTGTTCGCGGCAGGCATTCCCTACGCCAGCTACGACACCTGGAATATTGGCATCGGCTTCACCTACAAGGTGTTCACCTTCGACCTGCGCTACTCTGACACCGACCTGTCGAAGGGTAACTGCAACGCCTTCACTAGCGCCTTCAACGCCAGCGGAACGACCAACGTGACGGCAATCAATCCGGGTGGGGCCGGTTCGAACTGGTGCGGCGCGGCCGGCATCGTCAAGCTCTCGGCCGACCTGACCGCGATGACCAACCTGAAGTAAGCGACTCTCCCTGAGTGCAATGGGGCGGCAGAGCGATCTGCCGCCCCTCTTGTTTGCGCGGCTCGTCGTCTATGGCGCTTCCAGCTGCGGCGCGACGTTCGGGTCGCGGTCCTGCAGCGCGAACCGGTCGCCGTCGCGGGCCAGTTCGATGTTGCGCTGATGGAAGGCTTCAAGGGTCGAGCGGTGACCGATCGACACGATGGTGGTGGCCGGCAGTTTCTGTTCGAGAAGACGGTAGAGCGCTGCCTCCGAGGGCTCGTCGAGCGACGCGGTCGCCTCATCGAGGAACAGGTATTCTGGCGCATGCAGCAGCGCCCGGGCGATTGCCAGCCGCTGCTGTTCGCCGAGCGAAAGCATCCGGTTCCAGTGCGCGTCCTGTTCGAGTTGCGAGGCGAGCCGGGGCAACCCCACCGCGAGCAGAGCATCCCTCACCTGGTCCGAAGGATACGCACTTGCTTCTGCGGGGTAGACGGTCGCCGCCTGCAGCGAGCCGATCGGAAAATACGGCCGCTGCGGCAGCATCATCAGCGTGGCGTTTGCCGGGATCGCGATCGAGCCGGCCCCGAACGGCCAGATGCCGGCAATGGCGCGGAACAGGGTCGACTTGCCGGAGCCGGAAGGGCCAACCACCAGGGTGCGCTCGTGGCTGTGAAAGCTGAAGCTGCCGGCCGTCACCAGCAGGCTGCCATTCGGCAGCCGAACCAGAAGATCGCGCAGATCGATTTCGTCGCCGCCGCTCGACGGCACCACTTCGATCGCATCGGCGGCGCTTGCCAGCCTGCTGGCGCTGGCGATCGACATCTCGAACCCGTCGAGCCGCGCCACCACCGAGCGCCATTCCGCCAGCGTCCGATACGCCGAGACGAAAAATGACAGCGCGCTCTGCACATTGCCGAATGCCGATGCCGTCTGCATCATGCCGCCGAGCTGAATCTTCTGGGCAAAATAGGCAGGCGCCACCAGAATGAACGGGAAGATCACCGCGGCTTGCGAATAGCTCGAGGTGAGTGCCGTCAGCCGCTTGGTCCGGCTCATGATGGCATACCAATTGTCGACCACGCGGTTGAAGCGGTCGGTCAGCCGGGTCCGCTCGGCGCTCTCGCCCCGCAACAGCGCCACCTGTTCGGAGTTTTCGCGCACCCGCACCAGGTTGAAGCGGAAGTCGGCCTCGAAGCGCTGCTGTTCGAACGAGAGATTGATCAGTGGCCCGCCGATCCACTGCGTCAGCGCCGTTCCCAGGATGGCATAGACCAGCGCGCCCCAGACAAGGTAGCCGGGGATAGCGAATTCACGGCCGTATATCGTGAGCGGCGCCGCCGCCGAGAGGCCCCACAGGATGACAACGAAGGACGCCAGAGATACGACCGCACTGAGCAGGCCGACGCTGATTCCCAGTGTTTGCTCGACGAACAGTTTCACATCGTCGGATATGCGCTGGTCGGGGTTGTCGGCAGCGTCGCCCTGCAACTGCATGCGGTAGTGGTTGGCGCCGTGCATCCATTCGCCGAGATAGCGGCTGGTCATCCAGCGCCGCCAGCGGATCTGAAGCCACTGATTGAGGTAGAGCTGGTAGATGGAAAGCGCGACGTTGAGGCCTGCCAGGATGGTGAAGACGCCGAGCTGCCAGACAAAGCCGTCCCAGTCGCGCTCCTGAAGATCGTTGTAGAAGCGGCCGCGCCACTGGTTCAGCAGAACCTCGATGGCGACCAGCGAGAGCTCGATCGCAATCACCGACGCGAGCAGGGTGCAGCCGGCGACTTTGTCTTCGGAACGGAAATAGGGAAAGGCGATCCGCCATACCGTGGCGATCGTCGCGCGAATATTGTTCACAGATGTCCATCTCCGGGAAGGATGGGCTTGCGGGCCCAAAACTGTGCGAAAGTCGACAATATTAGACTAAAGTCGCATATAGCGTGATCGGCGTCAGCTTGTCGCTGCCGCGGAGTCGACCCTAGCATGGCACCAGCGGCGAGGGGCGGGGGCCTTCGCACTTCGCGAGGTTTTGAGCGAGTCCGGGGGGTTGCCTAAATTTCCGGCTCGCTTCGTGCATTGCCTTGCTCACTCCGCCACCACGCCAGGCAGCCCAACCGTCCACGCTGGTCGGGCCGCCACACAGAGGCGTGGGGGGAGAGCTGCAATGTGGAACCAAGTCTATAATCCGTTGAGCAACGTCGCGCTGTCGACCATCGTGGCGGCGGTACCGGTGGTCACGCTGCTGGTTTTGATTGCGACCGGCAAGGTCAAGGCCCATGTCGCGGCGATCATCGCGCTGCTGCTGACCAATCTGGTGGCCATCTTCCTGTTCACCATGCCCGCCAACATGTCGATCCGCGCCTCGCTGCTCGGCATCGTCACCGGCTTCTTCCCGATTGGTTGGATCGTGCTGAACGTCATCTTCATGTACCAGCTTACCGTTACCGCCGGCCGGTTCGAGGCGCTCAAGCGCGCGGTGGGTGGCGTCACCCCGGACCGCCGCCTGCAACTGTTGCTGATCGCATTCTCGTTCGGCGCCTTCTTCGAGGGCGCATCGGGCTTCGGAACGCCCGTGGCAATCACGGGTGCGATCCTGATCGGGCTCGGTTTCTCGCCGCTGGCGGCATCGGGCCTGTCGCTGATCGCCAATACCGCGCCGGTGGCCTTTGGCGCGCTGGGCACCCCGATCCAGGGCCTCGCTTCGGTGACCGGCCTCGATCCGTATATTCTGGGCGCGATGGTCGGACGGCAACTGCCGATCTTTTCGCTGATCGTGCCGTTCTGGGTGGTGTGGGCGTTCGCCGGCTTCAAGGGCATGAAGGAGGTCTGGCCGGCCATTCTCGTCACCGGTCTGTCCTTCGCGATCCCGCAATTCCTGATCTCGAACTATATCAATCCGTGGATCGTCGACATCGGCGCGTCCCTGATTTCGATGGGCTGCCTGATTCTGTTCCTGAAAGTCTGGCAACCCAAGGTGCTGTGGCTGTCGCCGGCGCTGCGCGGCAACGACGAATCCGCTAGCACGATGGCGCCGGCGAAGCTGGTCGATCCGGCGCCGTTGGAGCCCGGAGAGCTGTTCACCGCGCTGCTGCCGTGGATCATCCTTTGCGTCATTCTGCTGATCTGGGGTACCGGCTGGTTCAAGGCCGCAGTCAATCCGATCTTCACCTGGAACTACGCGGTGCCCGAATTGCACAACATGATCAACAAGGTTGCGCCGGTAGTACCGACGCCGACCAAGGAAGGGGCGGTGTTCGCGTTCACCTATCTGTCGTTTACCGGCACCGGCATGCTGATCGCCGCGATCATCGCGGGCTTCATCATGGGTCTGTCGCCGGGCAAGATCGTCAGCGAATATGGCCGTACCATCAAGCTCTGTGCGTATTCGCTGATCACGATCTCGGCGATGCTCGCGATCGGTACGCTGACCCGGCTGTCCGGCATCGACGCGACGCTCGGTCTCGCCTTCGCGGCAACCGGTGTGCTCTATCCCTTTTTCGGCACGCTGCTGGGCTGGCTCGGCGTGGCGCTGACGGGATCCGACACCGCTTCGAACATCCTGTTCGGCAATCTGCAGAAGATCACGTCGCAGCAATTGGGGCTTTCGCCGATCCTGATGGCTGCGGCGAATTCATCCGGCGGCGTCATGGGCAAGATGATCGACGCGCAGTCGATTGTCGTCGCTTCGACCGCTACCAACTGGTTCGGGCACGAGGGCACGATCCTGCGCTTCGTGTTCAAGCACTCGATCGCGCTGGCGTGCCTGGTCGGCCTGTTTGTCATGCTGCAGGCCTATGTCTATCCGTTCACGGAGATGGTGCTGAAATAACAGCCCGGGTCTGGACGACAGGCGCGAAAATCCCCGCGGCCGGCGTCGCGGGGATTGGTTTTTTGCAGCGGAGAATTAATGCGGATGCCGATCTGGCCAAGGCGGCGCTTGCGTATTACAAGGCGGCCTCCGAACGCCGGGAAATACGAGAGACTGCATGTGGTCGGTGACAGGATTTTCGAGACGGGCCGCCGCGGTGCTGATGCTGGGCGTGCTCGCCGCCATCGCCAACCCGGTCCGCGCCGATGACGAATTTCCGTTCGGGTTCGAACTGACGCTGGATGCGGCCCATCAGCCGGGCTCGAAGCGGGTGCCGCGGCTCGAGATCGGCGACAGCGGTGAGGCGACGCTCGGTCTGTGGTGCAAGGACGCCAAGGGTCAGTTTTCCGTCGCAGGCAATACCGTGATCTTTGTTCCCGGTCCGGTCGAGGACCACGACTGCTCGCCTGAGCAGGCGGAAGCCGACGATCAACTGGTCACCGCCTTGAGCGAGGCTACCAGCTGGAAGCGGGAGGGCGATTTCATTTCGTTCATCGGAACCAAATCGCTGCGTTTCCACCTCAACACCAATTAGGGCGCCGAAGGCGGCGTTCGATGGACCGGGCCAATTTCATGTCTGGCGGTTCGCCAGCATCCTGGCGCGGATTTCGGATTTCAGCACCTTGCCGACTTTGGAGCGCGGCAGGTCGTCCCAGACTTCAATCTGCTTCGGCGTCTTGACGCTTCCAATCCGCTGCTTCACGAACATCGATACTGCGGCGACGTCGACGCTGCGCCCTGGTCTCGGTTGCACCACGGCGACAACGCGTTCGCCCCACTTCTCGTCCGGCAAGCCGATCACGGCACAATCCTGGATGGTTTCGTGGGCCTGGAGCGCGTTCTCGACTTCGACGGAATAGACGTTGAAGCCACCGGTAATGATCATGTCTTTGGCGCGATCGACGATGTAAAGGAAATTGTCCGGGTCCAGATAGCCGATATCGCCGGTGTGGTGCCAGCCGTGTACGGAGGCCTCGGCTGTCGCTTCTGCGTTCTTGTAGTAACCATCCATCACCAGCGATCCGCGAACGACAATTTCGCCGCGTTCTCCTGCCGGCATCAAATTGCCGTTGCCATCCATGATGCCGACCCGAACCAGCGGCCCCACGCGACCCGCCGACGACAAACGCCCGGTCGCGATCGAGCCGTCGGGATTGTAGTGGTCCTCGGGCGGCATCATCGAGATCATCATCGGGGCCTCGGTCTGCCCAAAGAGCTGGGCCATCGGGCCGATCCTTTGCAGCGCCTCGCTCAGGCGCGCCGCCGAAATCGGGGCCGCGCCGTACCAGAAGCATTGCAGCGAGCCGAGGTCAGCGCTGTCGAGCTTCGGATGATCCAGCAGCATGTAGATGACGGTTGGCGGAAGAAATGTGTGCGTGACCCGGTAACGTGCGATCAGGTCGAGGAATTCGCCGATGTCGGGATGATGCATGATCACCACCCTGCCGCCGAGTGTCATGATGGGAAAGCACAACACCCCGGCAGCATGCGTCAGTGGCGCGAGCGCAAGATAGGTCGGGCGCCCCTTGAACGGATAGCCCATCAGGGTCAACGCCGTCATCGTTTCGATGTTGCGGCCCGAGAGCATCACGCCTTTTGGTTTGCCAGTCGTTCCGCCGGTACCCGGTATCAGCGCAAGGTCGTCAATGGGATCGCGCTCGAACGGTTCGACGTCGACATCGGCAAGCCAGCGCTGGAACGACGGCGCGAAGGGCATATCGCTGTCGAGACATACGAGTTGGCGCAGCTTGGGCAGATCAGGCCTTATCTTGTCGACCATCGCTGCGAAGTCGCTGTGAAACAGCAGCAGGCTGCAATCGAACGCATCCAGGATGAACTGGTTTTCCGCGGCTTCGTTGCGCGGGTTGATCGGACACCAGACCGCGCCGGCGCGCGAAATGCCGAACACGCAGGCAAACGCGATCGGATCATTGCCGGACAGGATCGCGACCTTATCGCCTGGGGCAACGCCGGAATCGGCGAGGCCGTGAGCGATTCGATAGCTCAGGCGCTGCACGTCGCCATAGCTCAGGTCCTTTCCGTCCATGGTCAGGCATGGAGCATCGGCACCCAGCGAGGCGCCCTTATCCAGATAGTCGACAAGCCGCACGGACGACCTCCTGGGAACAAGGCGGGTGGCGCGCTCGTGCACGCCACCCGGTTGCATCAATTGTGAACGGTCAGAATCGGGTTCATCACCAGTCCGAAGCTTCGCAACTGACCCAGCAGTTCCCGGTGTCCGAAAGCCTGGCAGGCGGACGCAAAACCAACCTTCCTGGGAGCCGTCTGGAGCAGCGAGAAAGCGGCGTAGGCCTGCAGCATTCCGGTCTGCTTGTAGTTGCAATTGCCGTGGATCACGCAATGGGCACGGCCAAGCGGTCCCGATGCATAGACGGAGTCGATCGAGGTGTTGATGCGCGGATTCTCGCGCGGCGGCATGGTTGCCTGCAGCGTGGCCGCGATGTCGGCCAGCGCCTTCTCCTGCTGGTCGGGCGGCAGCGGCTTGATCTTCTCCTTCACCATCTCCTGGGTTTGCACCACGCCCAGCATCACGTCGCGCTGCATGACGCCGCCGAGCACCCTGCAGTTGGACACGCGCGGATCGTTCTTGAACCAGACCGGGTGCGCAGTGCCGCCCCACGGCACGGCGATGGCGCCCTCGTGCTGCCCCGGAACGTTGACCTCGAAATTGGCGGTGACATCCCATTCAACAAATTTGTTCTGGACGAGATAGTACCAATTCGCCTTGAGAATGGTGAAGATCGTCTGCGTCGAGGCATAGGTCGGGAACCCCTTCCACAGGACCAGGATGTCGAGGGTGTCGAGGCCGGGCGTTTCGAGGCACAGGTTCGCTGCGATCTCTCCCGTTGTGTACATCTGCGCGACGTTGGGCGCGAGCAGCAATCCCTTGCCCGCGAATTTTGTCCCCCAGCGCTCCTGCGCCAGCAGCACCCAGTCCTGTTCGCCGGTCGTGTCCGTATAGTGACAGCCGGCCGCCAGACAGGCCTCGACGACTTCCGGGCCATACTTGATAAACGGGCCAACCATATTGCTGACGACCTGTGCGCCCTTGAACAGCCTGGTCAGTGCTTCGACACTGTGTTCGACCTCGGCAACTTCGTAGTCGGCGGTTTCGATGCCGGGAATTTTTTCGATGACGGCCTTGACCTTGGCCGCATCGCGTCCGGCGGCGATGAAGGGAATGTTGTATTCCCGCAGATATTCGCAAACCAGACGCCCGGTGTAGCCAGAGACGCCATAGACAATCACAGGCCTTTTTTCGCTCATCTTCATATCCTCCCGAATTTCTGTTGGTTGCGTTTGACGATTTACATGCCCATGCCGCCGTCGACCGGCAGGCCGGCTCCAGTGATGAAGCGCGCCTCATGGGAGCAAAGGAAAACAGCAGCGTCGGCCATGTCGCCGACCTCGCCCAACCGGCCAAGCGGGGTCTGCTCGATCACCGAGGCGACGGCGGCGCCGGCGTCCGGTGCCAGTCCTGCGGCGACGATGTCGTTGGCGAGCTGCATGCCCATATCGGTCGGGACCAGCCCGGGATAGAGACAGTTGACCCGCACGCCGTAGCCAAGCTTGCCCGCTTCCATCGCGGCAATCCGCGTCATGCGGTCAACAGCCGATTTGGTGCCGGAATAGCCGGCAATGGCAGGGAATGCGATCGTGGCCGCGACTGAGGCGATATTGACGATGGCGCCGCCGGCGCCGGCACCACCGCCAGGTCGCATCGCGCGAAACGCATGTTTCATGCCGAGACCGGTGCCGACGATGTTGACGTCGCACATCCGGCGCAGGTCCTCTGCCTTGAGATCGACGACGAGCGAGGTTATCTCGATACCTGCATTGTTGATCAGGATATCGTAGCCGCCGAGCGTGGCGATGGTGGCTGCGACAGCTTTTTCCCATTGCGCATCGTCGGTGACGTTCAGTTCCACAAAGCCGGTCTTGGCACCTCCCTTGGCGAGGCGGCCGGCGGTTTGCTTACCGAGATCGGCGAGGATGTCGCCGATCATGACGGACGCTCCGGCATTGGTAAGCGCCTCTGCGATCGCAGCGCCGATGCCTCGCGCGCCACCCGTGACCAGAGCCTTGCGGCCCGCCAGACTTTTGCCACTCATCGTATTCCTCCCTGGTGATTTTCATTGAAGTGACGCGTCGTGCCCGCCGGTTTGCTGGCCGGTCGGAATCAACGCTGCCGGTGTGCTGTTTGCTGTTCCTCCCCGTGCGCAGCTTCTTCGGCTGCGGATCTCGAGAACTTGACACTTGCCCAAGAATGTCTTGACGATTGTCCAAAATCTATACACTTGTCAAGTAATCCTTGACTGCGGGGGCCAAGGATGTTTTCGCAGGACGCGCTTCGGAGCATTCTTGCTGCCGGTGGCGCGGTGATTCGGAGTGAAGGCGTGCGCAGGGAATCGGGAGTGACACAGCGGAAACCTGAAATCGCGAGACGGCCGATGCGGCCCTCGGATCGAGTCGAGCGCGCGCGTGTCGACAAATTCAGTGCGCGACGAATTGAACTTGCCGAGGCGGCGCTCTAGACCCTGGCCGAACTCGGCTATGCGAGGACCAGCCTGCGCGAGATCGCGCAGAAGTCCGAGTTTACGCACGGCGTGCTGCACTATTATTTCAGCGACAAGGTCGACCTGATCTGCTGCTGTGTTCGTCACTACAAGGCGAAGTGCGTCACGCGCTACGACCAGATCACGTCGGCGGCGCAAAGCCGCGACGAGCTGATGAAGGGCTTTCTGGAAAAGCTTGGCGAAACGGTTCGCGACGAGGCTCGGATGCATCGCCTCTGGTACGACCTGCGTTCGCAGTCGCTGTTTGAAGAGGCCTTTCGCGACGACGTCGCGGAGATCGACAAGAGTCTCGAAGACATGGTGTGGCGCATCGCATCCCGCTTTGCCGCGCTTGGCGGCCGACAACCCGTCATCTCCAGGGGCGCCCTTTATGCGCTGTTTGACGGGCTCTTCCAGCGATGCCTGCTGCGGCATCTCTCGGGCGATCGCAAGGCGATCCCCGACCTGCGGGAAGAAGTGGAACGTCTTCTCCCAACCGTTGCATAGTGGCCGGCGGCCGGTCGCAGCATCTCAGCTCTCGCCCAGGATTAGGTCGGCGCACGCGCCGCCGGACTGCACGACGCCGGAATAGCCGCCGAATCCGGCATAGGCCGACGCCAGGTAGAGTCCCGGCACCACCGTGCGGGGCGAGCGCCTGGGGATCCGCCGCGGCGAGGGCGGCACCGGTGCGAACCCGTAGACCGCGCCGTGGGGCGCATTGAGATACTGGCGGACCGACAGCGCGGTATTGAAGGACGATGCCACGACCGCCCTGGCCAGGCCCGGATAAAGCGAGGTGAGGTAGCGAATGATCGCCTGTTGCCAGCGCCCGCGCTTCTCGCGATAGGCGTCCATGTCCGAACTGTCCCAGTTCGACAACAGGTCGGGTCCGATGATCGAAAGCACATAGGGCGGGGCGGGAACGCCGGAATCGATCGCGGCATAATCCGCCACCGACATTGGCGGAACGCGCTCGCCAGGCTCCGCCGCCATCAGCGCGGCGCCTTGTGCATAGTCGGACAGCCGCTTCATCCAGGGCGGCAGCAATTGCGTGGAATAATGGGCAATGCCGAATTCGCGCGGCGGCTTCGACAGGCCCAGCGTCAGCGCAAACAGCGAGGCGGATGGCGTCATTGGGGCATAGCTTGCGGTGAGCTTGGCTGCCGCGGCCGCCGGCATCAACGGCTCGAGCGCCGCCGGCGCGGCGTTGCTGACGATCCGCAGGGTTTCGACGACCTGCGGATCGCTGCCATCCTTCGCCGTATGCGTCACGGTGCTGGCGCGGCCCTGCGGGTCGAGGGCAATGCCGCCGACGATCCGGCGCACCAGCACCTCGCCGCCGGCGATCCGGACGGCGCGGGCGAGTGCGCTGGATAGCCGTTGCGAACCGCCCTGCACAAAGCGGACGCCGCTCAGCAAATAGCTTCCCTGCGCCATTGCAAAGAACGGCCACCACAGCGTGGCCGGGTCATCGTGGTAATACGAGAGATTGGCGGTCAGCGCGCATTTGATGGCTTCGTCGTCGCCGAACAATTGATCGAGCTTTCGCGACAGCGACAGCCGCCGGTCGCGGACCGCGGGAACCAGATTCTGCAGCGCGGCCATGCTTTCGCGCGGATTTTTGAAGGCCCCTCCTTGTTGCGAAAGCGTCCCCGCAGCCAACGCAATGCGCTCCATTTCTCCGAGCAATTGCTCGATACCGGCGCGGGCCTGTGGAAAGCGACCGCCCAGCGCGCGCCGCGCCGCGTCGAAATCGTCCGGCATCACAAACGGCCGGTCGAGCGGGCCGCCGCGGGCCTGGTAAAAGGCGCCGGCCGGAATCCATCGTACGGCGTCGATGACGCCGGCCCGGGTCAGCACGCTGTGTTTGGGATCGCGAGGATCGTGCGGATTGCTGGTTTCGTGCAACGAGCCTTCCACGAACAGGTCGCCCGATTTGTAGCTTGATGCCGCGCCGCCGACCGAGTTGCTGCGCTCGATGACGAGAACCTTGCGTCCCGCGCGCGCGAGGATCGCGCCGGCCGTCAAGCCTCCGAGGCCGGCGCCGATCACCACTACGTCATAGCGCGCCATCAACGAGGAAGCCCTGAAAGTCCTTGTCCGGATATCACCCGTTCATTGCCGCTGCGGCGCTGCATGTCAAATGCGCCGATGGCATGGACAGGGTGCGCCGGCCTTATTTCCAGGCGGACTTGTCCACGTCCCAGCGCTGGCCCCGGAATTCCCTCGCCAGCGCGTCGACTGAGCCGTTGTCGTCGCTCGGGTCGGTTTCCTCGTCGCCGGTGGATTCGTCGATCAAATTGAGCCTCGGACCGGCGGCCTCGTCCGCCGTCGAGATCACGGGATTGCTGATCCACAGCATCAGCCGGTCGGAAGCGCCGGGCCGGTCCGCTGCGACCAGCGCGGTCACCTCGATCGTGTCGGTGAGGTCGAGCGACGGATAGAGGTCGCTGGGGCGCTTGAAGGTCAATTTCAGCTTGCCGGTGCTGCTGTTCCATGCCGACGATGATGATTTCGCCGACAGGGTTTTTGTCAGCACCCTGGCGACGGTGGCGGCGAGCCTGTCCTTGTTGAGCCTGTCGCCGTCGCGCCAGTCGGCCGCCGGAAAACGGATGGTGCGCTCCATATCGACGATGCCGCTGGTCCACCCTGAGGAAACCACGCCGGGCGTCGATTTGGCTGTCGCGATCAGCGCGGCGGCGCGCTCCGGATCGACGGTGATGCCGATGGTCTGCTGGCCGGCGCGCAGGGCATCGCAGCCAATGGTGAGACCGCCAAGCGCAATCTCGACGTCCTGTCCCCGCAGTCCCTTCAGGAAGTCCGAGGCTGCATCGAGCTTGACCCTGACGCCGACCGATTCGGGAGAAACCTCGGTAAAATCCTTCGGCGCGGCGGTGAGGCCGTCATCGGTGGCCTGGTTGTCGAGGAATTCCTTTTCGCTGAGATCGGAATTGTCCGACGATGTCACTTCCGTCACGGTCTGGCCGACGCTGATCTCACCCTTGAATTCGAAGGTATCGCCGGTCGGCCGGCGCGTCAGCTTCACGCTCACCGGCAGCTTGTCGCCAAGGCTCTGGGTCGTGCCGGTCAGGGTCGGGCCGTTCACCGCAAGATTGACGACAAAGCGGTCATTGCGATCCGAGCCCTTCGCGACCGGGTAGCAGACGTCGAGCACCGCGGAGGTGACGGTCTTGCCCTGACGGGTTTCCTTGAGGATGACGTCGGCATTGCCGTTCATCAGCCCGTCGATGGAGGTGAAATAGCGGGTTTCGCTGGCGCCAGGCGCAGCCTTCGGCGACAGCTTCATGTCGGCCAGCGCAAGCCCCGACGAGATCCCCATCACCAGGCCGACCAGACAGAACAGCAGCGCGCGCATGGGGGATTCCTCGAACGATAGAACCGGATGGTGTCGTCAAGCTCGGGCGAGGCCGGCCGATTCGGCAGCCTGACGTTCACTAGCAAACCTTGCGACGGTTGACCAAAAACAAGGCCGCCCGGAGGCGTTGCCCGCGTCTCGAAGCATGAGTTTGTGCAATAAGGCGGCGGCGGTCAGGTCAGCACGCCCATGATGTCGGACTCCTTTCATGATCAGGAGTTCCTCGCCGTCGCGCTGACCTCGGTGCCCGACCATTTGCCGAGCAGGACGCGGTCGCCGACCTTGACCACAACACGGTCATGTAGCGGACGAAATTTGGCTCACGGTTCCTTCTGGAAGCTCGATGTTCAGGGTCTGGTTCGCCATCGAAACGGCCCGGAATGCGGCCGTATTCGACACCCCAGGGGGCAGAACGGTTCGCATAGCAATCGCGCTCTCGGAGTGCTAATTGTGCGCCCGGAAATATGGCTTGGCGTCGATCCTGTCAAGCAAACCGGGGTTAAGCCCTTGGTGAGGCGGATATAGGATGGTTATCGAAACCAAATCGGAGCAGCCACGTAATCCGTTTGACGTGATTGCTCCGACAACGGTTTTGCGCTTGGCTGCAAGACGGGTGCGGCCACGAATTTGTTCGGGGGAAAACCATGATCCGGTCAGTTAGCGCGCGAACGGTTGCCAATCTCGGGATCGCCTCGGCGTTCACGATATTCCTGGCAGCGTGCGGGAGCATGAGCCTCACCTCATCGTCGCCCACCGCCGCCCCGGAACCCGGCGTCGCGCCGGAAATGCCGGCCTCGATCCGCGCCGACGAGATCGTCGGCCGCTGGGGCCTTGCGTCGTATCAGGACCCGAAGGATCGTGTGCGCACCGAAGCTGCCGCACGCGCGCAGTGCAAGCAGCCTTATGTGATCGGGGCTGGTTCCTCCGGCGGGGTGGTCATGCATCTGGCCGACCAGGCTACGCCGCAGGAACTGCGACTGAAGGGCAGCCCGGGCGGCAAGAACTATATCGGTCCGCCCGGACCGGCTGGCGGCGAGCAGGATCGCGAGATCGTTTCGTTCGACGGGCGTGTCCTGGTCACGCGCTTCATCGACCCCGATGCGGCAACCCGTTACGGCAATATGGTCTACGTGCGCTGCGGGGCCCGCGCCTGACCGGTCGAGCCTCCTGGCGTCGCCAGCGAGGCCCACAGCAGTCGAAATCAGTCAAACAGCGCGTCGATGTCGTCCTGCGAGGCATGGCCGGCGTCGTCGGCGAGCTTCGGACCGTTCAGCAGCCGCTCGTCGCCTTCGCGGCCGTCGACGATCGGCGACGCGTGTGACTTGATCGCGTCGATGCCGCCCCAGATCTCCATCATCACCGTGATGTGGTTCTCGATGAACTTCATCGTGCTCATCACCTTCTTGATGCGCTGACCGGTCAGATCCTGGAAGTTGCAGGCCTCGAAGATCGAAACGACGCGCTCCTGGATTTCCTCGCTGAGCAGCTTCTGCTGATCGGGCGAGTTCACCTTTGTCAGCGCGCTGGCTGCCTGATCGATCGACTCGGCGGCTTCCAGAATCTGCTGCGTCGCTTCCTCGGTGCCGCCGACCACGGCGCCGAGTTCGCCATTGACCCTGGCCATTTCCTCGCCGTTGAAGCTCTTGCCGTGGAGCACGGCGATTTCCCGCTTGGTCCGGCTGATCGCATCATGGATCAGGTCGAGTTCGACCTTGAGCTTTTCGCACTGTGCGATCTGGGCGCGGTAGGTTTCGAGCAGCGCCAGGGCGTCGGCGACCTCTTGCTCCGAGACCACATCGCCGGCGATCCCGCTTGCCGCGCTGCGGACCGGAGCGGCCATCTGGCTGCGGATGGCGCGCAATTCGTTCATGATTTCCTGGTGCATGGGACCAACCTCGCCGTCCATCATTGCGAGTGGCGGCAGGTCGCCTGCGAACGCTTCTTCGATACGAAAACGTCTGCGCTGATTCGGCATGAGGTCTTTCCCGATCTTCACCTTTGCCGTTCTAGACCGATGCGATTTAACAACGGGTTCACGGCCAAACCCGCGGCGAAGCGGCCGCGCCGCGCCCGACATACCAGCGATTAACCATGCGGCGGCTGCATTCACCGAAAATAAACGCTGCCGGACAAAACCCCGCGCTGCTGACGACGTGGTGAATCCAAACGGCGTTTCCGTTTACCAAACCGATGCGGTTTTGATCTCTATTGGCCGGGTGCAACGGCGCCGCCCAGGCGCTGCCACGACGAAATAGTACAGAGTACGTCGATGTCCAGGAAAACCTCCCTTGCGCTGCTCGCCGGCGCGTCCTTTCTCGCTGCCGCAACTCATCCCGCCGCCGCGATCGATGCGGCCTCTCAGGAGCCGCGGGTGATCTTCGCCGATCAGCCGCCGCAGCCCGCGGCCCCGGTCCGCACCGCCTATGCCGAGCGCTCCAACATGGGCGGCGGCTTCATCGAGTTCCTGTTCGGTGACGGTCAGCAGCAGGCCGGCCGCTACCCGCAGCAGCCGATGTATCAGCAGCAGCCGTCCTACGAATCGCGGCGCCCGCTGTTTCCACAGGCCGAGCCGCAGCAATCAATGCCGGAGCCGGAACAGGCCAGCGATCCGAGGCAGCGCCCGTTCGATCCGAAATACGAGAAGCAGCTCGTCGAATATCACGGCAACGAAAGCCCCGGCACGATCGTCATCGATACGCCGAACAAGTTCCTGTTCCTGGTGCAGGGCGACGGCAAGGCGCTGCGCTACGGCATCGGCGTCGGCAAACCGGGATTCGCCTGGTCGGGTGTGAAGACGATCTCGGCCAAGAGGGAATGGCCGGACTGGACGCCGCCGGCGGAAATGCTGGTGCGCCGTCCTGACCTGCCGCGTCACATGGAAGGCGGTCCGCAGAATCCGCTGGGCGCGCGCGCGATGTATCTGGGCTCCTCGCTCTATCGCATCCACGGCTCCAACGAGCCCTGGACGATCGGCACCAACGTGTCGTCCGGCTGCATCCGGATGCGCAATCAGGACGTGATCGACCTGTATAGCCGGGTCAATGTCGGCGCCCGGGTCGTCGTGATCTGAAATGGCGAGTTGCCTGAAACAACAACGGCCGCTGCTGTGAGCGGCCGTTGTTGCTGAAAGGCGTCGATCGGTCAGGCGTAGTCGCTGTCGCCGTCGCCGCCGAAATCATCCGAATCCGAATCCATATCGTCCTGGTCGCTGTCGTCGTTCGAGGTGTCGTCGTTTGAGGCCTGGTCGAACAGTCCGGCGCGCGAATTGTCGTCGGCGCGATCCTGCGATGACGAGTTGATATCGTTGATGCCGGCGTCGCGCGAGAGATTGCTGCCGGATTGATCGCTCGACGGATTTTGGCCTGCGGTCCGGTTGCCGCCGATCCCGGTGGCATCGGCGAAGCTCTGATGGCTGCCGCCCATCATCGAGCGGATGCTGTTGAGCAGCAGCGAGCCACCGATCACGCCGGCCGCCGAAGCCGCCGCGGTCCCGAGAAAGGAACCGCCGCTTCCGCCGAGGGGCGACTGCGGCGCGCCGTAGGATTGGCCGTAAGGTGGCTCGTTATAGTGCCCTTGCGGCTGGCCCTGCTGCAGCACCTGGCCGCTGTTCCATACCGGGCGGCCTGTTTCCGGCGGGGGGACGTTGGGCACCGAACCGTGCGACTGGCTCTGCCCGAAGATCGTTTCCCGCATCGAATCGAGAAAGCCGCCGGATTGATTCGGCTCGGGCGCGGCTGCGGCCTCTAGTTCCTGGATGCGGCTGTCGGCGCGCCTGAGCGCCTCGTCCTGCACCAGAACGGTCTGCACCAGCCCGTAAACCGCATTAGGGGCGGTGTGCAGGCCTTGCGCAATCGCGGCGACCGCGTTCGGATCGCGTGGCGTGTTCTCCAGCTTCGCGAGCCGGTCGAAAAGATCGTCGATCAATTGGCGTTCTTGCGGTGTCATGGCGATTTCTCCCTCGCTTCGAAACGCCGCGGAGATGTAGGGCGCTGTTTGTGCCGCAAGTAGTGCTGCCCGAAATTAAATTTTCGTGTGCGACAAGATGCCCGGCGGCATTTCCGCAAAGCCTCATCCCAGAGTGACGTTGTTTGCGACCAGCAGGCGCGGGAAAGCCTCGCTGCCGAGGTAGGCGTGTTCGTGTTCGCGCTGGGCCGTGAGGGGGTCGAGGCCGATTAGGGTTTCATCGACGAAGCCGGGGTGACACATGACGACACCGTCCTCCGGCAGCCCGTCCAGGAAGTGGGCCATCAACTCGCCGAAATCGGGCTGCCGCGAAAAATCATAGGCGCCCGCGAAGCCTGGATTGAACCTGATCCGGGCGCGCGAGGCGCGCCGGCGGAATTTTGCGCTCAACAGGTCGAGAAACAGCGCCTTCGGCGTCCCCAGCCGTCGCATCGGCGGCTGATTTTGGCCGCATTGGCGAACCCAGGCGTCAGGCGCAGCCGCCTGCACGGCCGCCAGAAAGGCGTCCCGTACCTGCGGAAACAGCTGCGCATGCTGGTGGCCGTCGACAAAATCGGGAGCGCGGCCGAACAGCTCGCCGAAGGCTTCGAACTGCACCATCAGTTCGGCGCGGACGATTTCAGGATCGAGCCGCCGCATCAGGCCGGCACGCAGCAGCTTCGGAAAGCCGGGAAACATGCCGCCATCGGTCGGACTGAAATGCATGGTCAGCGGACGGAACGGCGCGGTCAGGGTAAGGTGCAGGCCGATCGCGCAGCGGGGGTTGTTCGCAGCCGCGGTGCGCAATGCGCCGGCCTCGTCGCGGCCGAGCGCGGGGCCGACCACCATCGCCGATGTCGCATTGAGACGGCCGCGCTCGACCAGATCGCGAATGGCGCGGTTGACGCCGGGACTGATGCCGTAATCGTCGGCGCA
>JBDTKD010000408.1:0-3735 GCA_039935515.1 Bradyrhizobium sp. | reverse complement strand
GTCGGGCCGCCCGGTGTTCAACCGGACCATCGGCCTGCGCGATACCTTTGCCAAGGAAATCGGCAAGAGCTGAGGCGATCTACTTCGCGGCGCGCGGTCAGTCGAGGCGTCCGCGAATCTCGTCGCGCATCTTCTCGCGGAACTCCTGCCTCCGCGCCGGCCGCTCCTTTTCGGGGACGTTGAAGCGGTCGAAGACATTGAAATTGTCGAGGATCGGATAACGATCGCTGGCCATCGCCAGAATGCGAAGCAGCTCGCCCGCCGGTCCGGTCGGGCCGGAGACTTCCCATCTGCGAATGGTATCGGCGCCGGCCTTGCCCGGCGCGAGGCCGCACAGTTTGGCCATGTCGGCGGCCGACAGCGGTCTTCCGATCGCCTCGCCGAGATGATTGCGAAGTTGTCTGAGTTCAGGGCCGGTCACGATCTGGGCTTCCCATGGGCTTTGCGTCTTCGTCTCGCCGTTCTCGCAATCTTCGATAGCCCTCTGTTCCTTAAAGCCACGTAACACCAAACCCGGTTCCAGCGCTGCCTTCGGCGGTGAACTTGTGAATGATTCTGCATCCGTTCCACTTTCCGGCAAATACACCCCAGGGTAGCATTTAAATCTCGGATGTTGCGTAAGGTGTCGGCGGGATGGCAGAGCCGGGCAGGGCGCCGGGCCGGATGCAGGGCTATGCGGGAACCTGGCCGCCGCGAAGCGCCGCCACCGCGGGCGGCTTGGCGCCGTCCGGACTTCATGCGTGGTCGTCATTCACGGCGAAGCTGCGCGAATGGGCCGCGGCGGAAGCCGGCGCCGGCCGCCTGTTTCCCTGGGTGCCGGTGGCATTCGGCGTCGGGATCGCGGTTTATTTTGCCGCCGACCATGAGCCGGTCTTGCCAGTCAGCATGGTTGCCGCGGCAGCGTCTGGCGCCGCGGCATTGCTGTCGCGGCGGCAGAAGCTGTTTCCCGCCGCTGTCATGATCGCCGCCGTCGCGGCGGGTTTCGCGGCGGCGACATGGCGAACCCAGCGGATCGGCCACGCCGTGCTGGCGAGGCCGATCTATTCGGTGCAGCTTTCCGGTTTCGTCGAGGCGCGCGACATTCGCGAGCGCACCGACCGGTTCGTGCTGCGGGTCACCCAAATGGAGGCGCCACGCGCCCGCACGCAACTCGAGCGGGTTCGCCTGTCAGTACGAAAAGGCACCGCACCGGAGGTCGGCAGCTTTGTCGAATTGAAGGCGCGGCTGCAGCCGCCGCTCGCGCCATTGCGGCCCGGCAGCTACGATTTTGCCCGCGACATGTATTTCCAGGGCATCGGCGCCTCCGGTTTTGTGACCGGCACCATCCAGAGTGTGGCGCCGCCGTCCACTGGCGGGTTGTCGTTGCGCTATGCCGCGTTCATGCAGGGACTGCGCGATGCCATCGACGCGCGCATCCGAACCGCGCTCGATGGCGATCGGCGCGCCATCGCTACCGCCTTGCTGACCGGCCGCCGCGACGCGATCACCACGCCCGTCAACGATGCGATGTTCATTTCCGGGCTCGGCCACGTGCTCTCGATATCGGGATATCACATGGCCGTTGTCGCCGGCGTGGTGTTCTTTACCGTCCGCGCGCTGCTCGCTTTGTTCCCGGTGCTGACCGCCGGCTTTCCGATCAAGAAATGGTCGGCTGCCGCCGCGCTGGCCGCCGCCACCTTCTATCTTCTGCTGTCCGGGGCCGAGGTCGCGACCCAGCGTTCGTACTTCATGACGGCGGTGGTGTTGATCGCCGTCATGGTCGACCGCCGCGCCGTGACATTCCGGACGCTGGCGGTGGCGGCGATGATCGTGCTGGCGCTCGCGCCGGAAGCATTGGTGCATCCGAGCTTCCAGATGTCATTCGCAGCGACCCTCGGACTGGTGGCACTGGTGCAGATCGGCATGCCGCGCCTGTTTGCCTCGCCCGACAACTCGCTTGCCGCCAAGGTGGCGCTATGGGGCGGGCGCGAGATCATGACGCTGACACTGGCCTCGCTGGTGGCAGGGCTTGCGACCACACCCTATGCCGCCTTCCACTTCCACCGGGTTACGCCCTACGGTCTGCTTGCCAATCTGGCGGCGATGCCGGTGGTGTCGGCGGTGGTGATGCCGGCGGGTCTGCTTGGACTGCTGGCCATGCCATTTGGGCTTGACCGCGTGTTCTGGTGGTTGATGGGGATCGGCATCGACTGGATGATCGCGGTTACGGAGTGGGTTGCCGCGCTGCCGGGCGCCGTCGGCCGCATGGCGGCGTTCGGGATCGGACCGCTGATCGCCGCAAGCGTGGGGATCGTGCTGCTGGGGCTGTTGCGCACGCCGCTGCGCTGGTCGGGGGTAGCCATACTGGTGCTCGCGACCAGTTGGGCGCTGGCGGTGCCGCAGCCGGACATCCTGATTTCCGGTGACGGTCACCAGGTCGCCGTTCGTGGCAAGGACGGCCGCCTGCATTTGATCCGAACCGCCAAGGATGCGTTTCTGGTAAAGGAATGGCTTGCCGCCGATGCCGATGCCCGCCTGCCGGCGGATCCTTCACTGCTGGAAGGTATCTCATGCGACGAGGCGGGTTGCGTGGCAGAGATGGCCGACGGCGCCCTTGTTGCGCTGGCGTTGCGGCCCGAAGCGCTGGCAGATGATTGCGAGCGGGCGACGCTGGTGGTGACCACGAGACAGGCGCCGGCGTCATGTTCCGCGCCGGTGATCGATCTCGATCATTTGCGGCGGCAGGGGACGATGGACCTGCGGCGGGCCTATAACGGATTTTCCCTGGCGTCGGCTCGGCCGAGAGGCTTCGACCGGCCATGGTCGCCGGCGATCGAAGGCAACGAGGCTTACGAGAGCGTTCTTGCACGCCCCGCGGCCAAGCGCGCCGTGGACGCCACGCCATCCGAAGCCGACCTGCAGGCAGACGAGTGAGCCACGGGTAGTGTCTCAGATTGAAATTTGAATAACTTCTCGCTTCTTGTAAGGGCCGCGAAGAGTCGGCACTGGATTGGCCGCGGCAATCAGCGTTATGCAATCTGTCATCTTCATGACGTGATCGCACAGACCTGACGCCATTGGGGGTAGCGCCAAGAATCCCGTGAACACGGCAGAAGTTGTAGAAAAAGAAATACAGCGCCAGCGCATGGCAATGGTTCTCGAACTTCTTTGAGAATGCATTTGGCAGCCGAGTGAAGCGGTGCATTGGCATCCGCATGGTGAGATTCTGGCGCTCGGCAAAAGACGTGTCGACATGGGTCTGGATCGGGGTTGCCCATGATTGTTTGCTTTATCATCATGGAGAGCTGCGCAAACGGTGCCGGCATCAATGAGCAGTTTGGTCACCGTATTGATCGACACGTCGCACGCCGATCGACCCCATGGATGACCCCTCGCAAAGCATCGAGAGGATTTGGACGCGCATGGGCTCTGGAAGCTTGTTCATGCCGACTACGACATGAACTTTTTTGCTTCGCGTCAACCATAAAAGTTCATTTGATAAGCCGCAGGTGAGACCTCTCCCCGGTGACGGGGTCGCCGACGATTTCCGCCCGATACATCTCCTGGAATTCCGGCACCCTCAAATGAAATAGCTTTGCTAAATCGCCCAAGCTGTAATCGAGTTTTTTGATATGGAACGCGATCATCTGCCTCAGGAGACTGGGCGTTTCCTTCGCGGGCTCGTTCGGCTCTCGCTTTCGATATCCAAGCTTACTCATCTCGATCCAAAACATTTTGCTTTGGTATGGGGTAATT
>JBDTKD010000407.1:0-4528 GCA_039935515.1 Bradyrhizobium sp. | reverse complement strand
CGCTGGCTCCGCGGTCAACCCATCTGCTCGGCAAAAGCCATTTGCGGGCAAATCAGCGTTCGATAACACCGGGAACCGTGCGGTGCGGATGCCGCAGTGCTTCCGTCGATCCGGTCGGCGCGACGCCCGATGGTCTCGCGCCGATCACTGAAACTTCATGTCGAGGCATTTTGAAATATCGGAGCCGAGGCCCGAGCTGATGGTGATGCAGCCGCGCACTTTCTGGGCCGTGGTGTCGCTGGCCCAGATCGCGTAGCCGCCAGGACCGAAAAACGAATTGGTGTTGGGCGCCTCGGTTTCGCTGGCGTCGAAGGCGTAGTGGGAATCGGTTTCGAAGATGCGGGGCCTCTTGATGCAGCCGCCGTCGGTCTGGACGTTGATCACTTCCTTGTTGTCGCGCGTCAGCGCGAGGCTGACGGTGCACCTGAAATATTCCGAAGTCTTGGTATTGAAGACATACGCATAGGATTTGCAGGTCGCGGTATTGAGCTTCCCAGCGCTCAAGCCCCGGCTGCAGGCAATGCGCTGGTTCTGGCTAAGCTGGAATTCATCGGCGCGGGCGACGGGAACCAGCGTCACCAACGACAGCGCGACGCCAAGACAAATTTTCATGACGAGGTTCATCCGAATCATCCCTATGGCCTATTTCGCGAACATGGATTCTAGACTGAAACTGGAAGATAGTCGCGACGCCGCGATCGGGAAATCACAAAGTCGCAGGAAATTCCTGCTGCGACCAATGGACTGGTTGTATTGACCGGATCATGGCGTTCGTGATTTGTTCAAGACATTGGCGCGCCGGCCGCCGGGAGAACGATGATGACGAGATTTTCAGGCAAAACCCTTGTAGTGGCAGCCGCGCTGACCGCGCTGACGACATCGGCGCTGGCGCAAGCCGCAGCCCCGACGCCCTGGGTGCTGGCGCCGGACATGGGCTACGGCTACGGCAAGGACGGCAAGACGTTTTCCTACAAGATGGGCACCAACAATGCGGGCCTGCTGTTGAAGGGCGCCAAGAAGGTGCCCAAGGGTACGCTGTTCTTCATCGGCCAGAACGGCCAGCTCTATATGAGAACCGGATCGTATCTCGAAGGCGACGGCCAGTTCATGTTCGGCTCGGACCAGTGATTTCAAAGCGGGGCGTGCGCAATTTCCACCTCAATGGCTTCATCCTTCGAGACGCATCGCGTCGCGATGCTCCTCAGGATGAGGTCTCAGACCCTCATGGTGAGGAGCGCGCCTTTGCGCGTCTCGAACCATGAGGCCTCGGGAGAAGCAACAATGATTCGAGTGAACCGGGAAAGGCTTTAGAACGCCGCGGCGAGTTCTTTCGCGCCCGGCAAATTGCTGTTGCTGTCCATGCGGGCGTCGGTGACCGCGAGCAGCTTTGCCACCGTATTGTGGCGGATCGCCACCGGGTTTCGTTCGTAGCCGCTGCGCTGGAAGAAATTCGAGGTCGGCACCTGCTCGCGCAGCGCCTGCGGCATTGTCACCATGTCGAGCCCGGTACCGTCGCCGGTGAGATTCATCATCTCCAGTTCGGCGGCGGTCAACGGCCTTGCATAACCCTTGGCGCGCGCGAAGATCACCGACGTCAGCAGCTTGTGGGTCTGCAGCATCGGGCCGACATCGAGGTCGAGCACCATCGCATGGATGGCCCAGCCTTGCGGCGTATCGGCAAGCTTCTCGTGCGCCGCCCACTCATCCGGTACCGAACGCGCCAGCGCCACCATCCGTTTCAGCACCGCGACCTTGCGGTCCATCGCCTTGCGCGGCGCGCCCGACAATGGCGCGGCCTTTGCCGCCAGGGCCCGGACCAATTCGGGGCCCTGTTCGGCCGTCAGTTCGACGCTGTTGGTGGTGAGCAACTGGTTGTAGCCGATCGCAGTGGAGATCGCATGCGAGCCGGGGCGCGAGGCGCTCAGCCCCGATTGCATGTCATGATTGCCGTTGCCACCGGTCTCGAACGAATAGACCCGCACCGCCTGCTCGCGCGTCAGTCCGGCCGCCGATGCATAGCGGGCATAGGCGCGCTTGAACTCGGCTTCGCTGGCCGGCCGCTGCGGCGTGAACTGAAACTGCTCGGCGGCGGCCTTCAGGAGGTCGGCGACGACGGGAATATATTTGCGCTCGCGACGGGTCGGCTCCGGCTGCTCCGTCGGCAACGGGTTGACCGGCCGCTTCGGCCCGACATAGACCGGCGGCTGCGTCAGCACATAATCGTCGAGCGCAATGGCCTCGTGTTCGCGCCGCTTGGCATTGCGGCCGCGCCGCTTCTCGGTGATCGCGTTCCAGTATGCACCGGCTTCCTGCTCGAAGGCCTCGCGCGCCTCGAGATACTGTTTCAGCTTGCGGCGGTATTCCGCGATCGCCTGCGGCGAGACCGCCTGCGCCATCGCATCGGCGGTCGCCGCCGGCAGCACGGCAGCCCCGAGGGCCGCCTGCGGCCCGATCAGCAGCAGCGCGAGCGCGAGAAATCCGGGGCTGTGGCGAATCGCATGGCGATGCATGGCCTTGTTGTAGCAAGTGCTTCGCGCAAATCAGCCCGGAAACGGCATCGGGATTCGTTCCCGGCCGCTACTTCCAGGCGAAGACCGGCTGCTCCAGTTCGGCAACCCTGGTGTTGCGACCGGCGAGCACCTCGACAAACTGATAGATCAGCGCCGCCGTCGGGGCGTGAATGAATTGGCGGGCATGCCGGAAACGGATCACGCGGCGGGTGCTTTCCGGAATGGCGGTGAAGTCGAACACGTCCGCCCGTTCGATCTCCCCGAGCGCGATGCGATGCACCGAGGCGACCTCGTCGGGATTGGGCGAGATCGCCGCGCTGTCGGCCGCCCACACCACGACCGGGGTGATCAGATAGCCGGACCGGGTCGGATAATCGTCGAGCGTTCCCAGCACCTGCTCGGGTCCGGGCGAAAGGCCGAGTTCTTCGCGAAGCTCACGCAGCGCGGCCACCACCGGCGTTTCGCCCGCATCGCAGCGGCCGCCCGGCAGCGCCCATTGGCCGCGGTGGGAGCGCAGGCCGGCGGCGCGCCGGGTCAGCAGCAGCGCGGTTCCGCGTCTCGCCTCGCCGGCCGCAACCAGGGTGATGGCGACGGCGGCGCGCTTCAGCGCGGAAGCGGGCTCGCGCGCCGGCAGCCGCGCAAAGGCCGCACAGCGCTCCGCGATATTCCGCCTTGTGGCATCATCGAATGGCCGGGTCATCCCGCTTGACTACAACACGTCGGCGAATGATGAAATGACCGGACGATCCTCAAATTCCCTGACCCGGACCGGACACACCCGAGATGACCGACAAGGCCGCGGAGAAGCTCAAATCCTCCGGCTGGACCCTGGTCGACACCACGGGATTCCTCAGCCTGGTCGGGCCGCTGTGGCAGCGGGTCATGGACGGCGAGCACGAATATGCGCTGGTCGCGCAGGACAAGCACCATAACCGCCGCGGCCTGGTGCAGGGCGGGCTGCTGATGACGTTCGCGGACCGTGCCTGCGGCATGACGGCGCGCCATGTGTCGGGCCGGCCGACGCTGGCGACGGTTCAGCTCGACGTGCATTTTGTCGATAGCGGAAAAATCGGCGAGATCCTGCTGGCGAAGCCGCGCGTAGTCCGCGCCACCCGCAGTCTCATTTTTACGACCACGGAGGTGACCGCCGGCAACCGCTGCATCCTCATGGCCAGCGGCGTGTTCAAGGTATTGAAGAATGAGGGCTGAGTTTACGCGGAGCGACGTGACGAAGCAATATGCGCCGTCATTCCGGGATGCGGCTGTTGGCGCAGGCCCGGAATCCATAACCACGACCTGTGAGTATGGATTCCGGGCTCGCGCGGAGCCGGTCATCGGGCCGCGCTTTGCGCGGACCCGGTGGCGCGCCCCGGAATGACGCGCGGTTGGATTTCTTGCGTCGCGCCCCCCAATGACGACGATGGCGACGCCCTGACACCCGCATAAGGATTACAGCCATGCAATACCGTCCCCTTGGCCGCAGCGGACTGAAGATTTCGCCGATCTGCCTCGGCACCATGATGTTCGGCGGCCCGGCCGATGAGGCCAGTTCGATGCGGATTGTCGCCAGGGCGCACGAGGCCGGCGTCAACTTCATCGACACCGCGGACGCCTATAATGGCGGCAATTCCGAACAGGTGGTGGGACGCGCCATTTCCAATAATCGGCAAGGCTGGATCCTTGCGACCAAGCTCGCCAACCAGATGGGCAGCGATCCCAACCGCGGCGGGCTGTCACGGCGCTGGGTGTTGCAGGCCGCCGAGGAAAGCCTGAAGCGGCTCGGCACCGACTGCATCGACATCTACTATCTGCACAAGGAAGACCATTCGACGCCGCTGCAGGAGACCGTGCGCGCGATGGGCGAACTGATCCAGAGCGGCAAGGTGCGCTATTTCGGCGTTTCGAACTACCGGGCCTGGCGGGTGGCCGAGATCTGCAACATCTGCGATCACCTCGGCATCGACCGGCCGGTGGTCAGCCAGCCCTATTACAATGCAATGAACCGCATGCCCGAGGTC
>JBDTKD010000406.1:0-21534 GCA_039935515.1 Bradyrhizobium sp. | reverse complement strand
GACGGCTGGGACACACGAACGATCGCCGCGCGCCCCGGCGACTATATGGCGGCACTCGGCAAGCCGGCAAAGGGGTTGCGCGTCGGTATCCTGCGCGAAGGATTTGGCCATCCCGAAAGCGACCCCGCGGTCAATGACACGGTGCGGCAAGCCATTGAAGCGCTGGGGAAAGCCGGTGTCGAAAGCGAGCCGATCTCGATCCCCTGGCATCTCGACGGACCGCATGTCTGGAGCGGCATCATTCTGGAAGGCGCCGCCGAGATGATGCTGAAGGGATATGGCGTCGGCAACAACATCCATGGTTATTATCCATTGTCGTTGCAGGAGGCCTTTGCCCGCGGCATGGGGACGCGGATCAATGACGTATCGCCGACCGTGAAGCTGGTGCTGATGCTCGGCGAATACATGCACCGCAACTACCATGGGCGCTATCATTCGAAGGCGCAAAACCTGCGGGTGCTGCTGCGCCGCGCCTATGACGAGGCGCTGGAGAAATGCGATGTGCTGGCGATGCCGACCATTCCATTCACGGCAACCCCGATTCCACCGGCCGACGCGCCGCTCGGCCTCGCGATCGATACCGCGCTCAATATGCAGGCCAATACCTGTTCGTTCGACGTTTCCGGTCATCCTGCCTTCACCGTGCCATGCGGCCGCGTCAATGGTTTGCCGGTCGGCCTGATGTTGGTCGGACGCCACTTCGAGGAAACAACCTTGATCAGGCTGGCGTCCGCGATCGAAGCCGGCGGAGACTGGAAGCTGAACTAGGACCGACAAGGCAATGATCTGACACTGGCGCAGGATTTGCACTGGCGCCCTGTTTTGAGGACATGCGATGACCGACGATCCCTGGCTCAAGACCTCGATCATGGCGAGGCGAGGCCTGGCCAAAGGTCGGACCGGCAAACGTCACGCGCTCTCGATCGCGGCGCAGGGCGACTTCCACTATGTCTATGGGCCCTACGCCAAACCCGTTCTCGCGATCGATCCCGGCGATGTCGTCGCGGTGGAGACCGAGGACGCGTTTGGCGGCGTCATCACCAGCGAGCGGGACAGCCCGACCGCGAAGCTCAAGTTTCCCTTTCTCAATCCGCAATGCGGCCCGATCGCCGTGAACGGCATCGAGAAGGGCGATTGTCTGGCGGTGCATATCCATGCCGTGGAGACACGGGGCGCGCAGCCCGCCGGCACCACCTGCATCATTCCGGAATTCGGCGGCCTGGTCGGAACCGCGTCGACCGCGATGCTCAACCCGCCATTGCCGGAGCGGGTGAGGAAAATGCACGTCGACAAGGACGGCGTGCGCTGGAGCGACAAGATCACGCTGCCCTATCAGCCATTCATCGGCACGATCGGCATTTCACCCGAGATCGAGGCGATCTCGTCGCTGCAACCGGATTACCACGGCGGCAACATGGATTTGCCGGATGTCGCTCCGGGCTCGATCCTCTACTTTCCGGTCCATGTCAAAGGCGGGCTGCTCTATGTTGGCGATTGCCATGCCGCGCAGGGCGACGGCGAGCTATCCGGCGTCGCCATCGAGCAGCGCGCGACCGTCACCATGCAGATCGACGTCATCAAGGGCTGGAGCTTTGCATGGCCGCGGCTCGAGACCAAGAATTTCCTGATGACCATCGGCAGCGCCCGGCCGCTGGAAGACGCCGCCCGCATCGCCTATCGCGAGCTGGTGCGCTGGATGAGCGCCGATTACGGCTTCGACGAGATCGACGCTTACATGCTGCTCAGCCAGGCCGGACGAATCCGGCTCGGCAACATGGTCGATCCGAAATACACGATGGGCGCGTCGATCCTGAAGAAATATCTGGTGGCATGATGAATCGGCAACAACGAGGAGGGCTACGGCAATGAAGGTCAATCGCAGAAGGTTCTTACAGAGTACGGCCGCTACCGCTGCTGCCGGCATGTTCGCGTCGACGGCCTGGGCGGACGATCCGATCGGAGTGGCGAGCCTCCTTGACCTGTCGGGCGGCCTCGACATCTACGGCAAGCCGATGGTCGATGCGATCACGCTTGCGGTCGAGGAAGCCAACGCGGCCGGCGGCCTGCTCGGGCGGCAGATCAAGCTGATCAATTATGACACCCAGTCGAACATGCAGCTTTATACCCAGTTCGCGCAGCAGGCGGCGCTGAAGGACAAGGTCGCGGTCGTTCATGGCGGCATCACCTCGGCCTCGCGCGAGGTCATCCGGCCGGTGCTCGACCGCTTCAAGACGCTTTATTTCTACAACACGCAGTATGAGGGCGGCGTCTGCGACCGCGATCAGTTCGACACCGGCGTCACTCCGGCGCAGACGGTGGAAAAACTCGTGCCCTACGCGATGAAGAAGTGGGGCAAGAAGGTCTATGTTGTCGCAGCCGACTACAATTACGGCCAGATTACTTCGCAATGGGTGAAGAAATACGTCACCGAAAACGGCGGCGGGGTTTCGTCGATCGACTTTTTCCCGCTCGACGTCACCAATTTCGGCCCGACCATTTCCAAGATCCAGGCCGCAAAGCCGGACTTCGTATGGTCGGCGCTGGTCGGCGGAGCCCATATTTCCTTCTATCGCCAATGGGCCGCGGCCGGCATGCACAAAAGCATCCCGATGGCGTCGACGACCTTTGCCGTCGGCAACGAGCAAATCGTGCTGTCGCCCGAAGAATGCAACGGCATGCTGATCTGCTACAATTACTTCCAGGATCTGAAGAACCCGGTCAACGAGGCATTCGTCGCCAAATTTCACAAGCGCTTCGGCGCCGACTACCCCAACATCACCGAGCTCGCGATGGGAACCTATCAGGGCTTCGGCCTGTGGGCGGAAGGGGTCAAGAAGGCAGGCAGCATCGACCGCCTGAAGGTCATCGAGGCGCTGGAAACCGGGATCAGCATCGATGCCCCCTCCGGCAAGGTCACGATCGATCCGCCGACGCATCACTGCATCCTCGATGTTCATATCGCCGAAGTCAGCGACAAGAAACTCAAGGTGCTGGAGGATTTCGCCCAGCAGAAGCCCACCGACACCGCCGCGGTATGCAACCTGATCAAGAACCCGAACGACAACCAGCAATATGTGATCAAGATCTGACGGCCCGCAGGCTGTCAAATCCTGCTTGGGAAAGGTGAACGTGGATCTCGTTGCTCTCCTGGCAATCCAGGTCCTTTACGCGATAGCCAGCCTGGCGCTGATCAGCATCGGGCTGGCGATTATCTTCGGCATGATGCGGGTCATCAATCTCGCTCACGGCGAGTTCCTGATGCTTGGCGGCTATGCCGCGATCGTTGCCACCGGCCACGGCGTCAACATCTGGCTGTCGATGCTGGTGGTCGCACCAATCGTGGTCGGCATCATCGGCGTGATCATCGAGCGCACGGTCATCCGCTTCCTCTACGGCCGCATGATCGACACCATGCTGGCGACCTGGGGCTTGAGCCTGTTGCTGGTCGGACTGACCACCGCAATCTTCGGCAATACCACGGTCGGCATCTCCGCCCCGCTCGGCAGCTTCGAGATCGGCGCCTACCGGACCAGCGCCTATACGCTGTTCGTGATCGCGGTAGCGTTCGTGGTGCTGGCGGCGATCTTCGCGACGATGCGCTGGACCCGGCTTGGCCTGATTGCGCGCGGCACGATGCAGAACGCCAACATGGCGGCAGCGCTCGGCGTCAATCCGCCGCGCGTTTACGCCATCACCTTCGGCATCGGCGCCGCGCTGTCGGGTCTGGCCGGCGCGGTGCTGGCGCCGGTCTCCGGCGTCTTCCCCACCATCGGCGTCGCCTATGTCGCCAAATCCTTCATCACGGTGATCGGCGGCGGCGCCGCCATTCTCAGCGGCACGATATCGGCAGCCACCTTGTTCGGCACCATCAACCAGATCGCCACCTTCGCCACCACGCCGGTGTTTGGCGAAGTGGCCCTGCTCGGCGCCGCCATCGTCCTGATCCGCCTGCTGCCTCAAGGCATCACCGGCCGCTTCTTCCGGAGAGGCCTGTGAACGGACGCGCGCTCAATGTCGCGGGCCTGGCGCTGGTCGGCATCGTCGGCATCGCCTTCCTGGTGCTGACGCCGCGTTTTGCCGAGCTCGACACCGTTCTCGAGCTCACGGTCTACATGATCATGGCGATCCTGGCGCTCAGCCTCGCGCTGATCTGGGGCTATGGCGGCATACTCTGTTTCGGCCAATCGGCCTTCTTCGGGCTCGGCGCCTATACCTATGCGATCGCCATGTTCAATATCGGCGAGAGCACCATTCCGCTCCTGCTCGCCATCATTCTGCCGGCGGCCTTCGCCGCGCTGCTCGGTTATTTCATGTTCTATAGCCGTATCAGCGACGTCTATCTCGGCGTCATCACGCTGACGGTGACGCTGATCCTGTTCAATTCGGTCAATTCCACCGCGGGTCCCGAGTTTCATATCGGCGTGGCACGGCTCGGCGGCTTCAACGGCATCCCCGGAATTCCGTCGCTCAATGTCCCCGGCAAGCCGGCCTCACCGATCGATCTCGAGGGCATGTTCTATCTGGCAACGGCGTCGTTGCTCGCGACATATTTCGGATTGCGGCTGCTTCTTGCCAGCCGTTTCGGCCGCATCATCGTCGGCATCCGGGAAAACGAACGCCGCGCCGAACTGCTCGGCTATGATCCCCGCGCCTACAAGCTCGCCACCTTCACCATCGGCGGCGCGCTGGCCGGTTTTGCCGGCTGTCTGTTCGCCAATTGGGGAAGCTTTGTCAGTCCCACGATCTTCGGGCTGGCACAATCGGCACAGATCATCATCTGGGTCATTGTCGGCGGGCGCGGCACGCTGATCGGCCCGATTGTCGGCTGCATCGGTATCCAATGGCTCAGCACCGCGCTGGGGGCGAACCAGCCCAGCGGGAATTCGGATTGGTGGTCCAAGATTTTTGCCAATCCGCCACTGGTGCTCGGAACCATCCTGGTTGCATTCGTGCTGCTGGTGCCGAAGGGCCTGGTGCCGACGCTCGGCGATTGGGGCCAATCGCTGCTGCGCGCGCGCACCAGGCGCACCAAGACCGTTATGGAACCCAAACGGGCGGGGGAAGGCTGATGGCCGAACCGCTGCTGCAGACACGCGACCTCAGCATGCATTTCGGCGGCGTCCACGCCGTCCGCAACGTCAACTTCACGCTGGCCGAAGGTGAGCTGCGCTGTCTGATCGGGCCGAACGGTGCCGGGAAAAGCACGTTCTTCAAGATGCTGACCGGGCAGCTCGAGCCGAGTCAGGGCCAGGTCCTGTTCCGCGGCAATGATATCTCCCACGCCCACGCCCACCAGATCGCGCGCCTCGGCATCGGCATCAAGACCCAGGTGCCGAGCGTGTTTGACGGTCTTACGGTGCGCGAGAATATCTGGCTTGCGGCGAGCCGCCTGCATTCCGGGGAACGCGCCAGGAGCGTGGTCGACGAGATGCTGGAGCGGATCGGGCTCACCGGCCTCGCGCAACGGCTGGTCGGCCAGCTCGCCCATGGTCAGCGGCAATGGGTCGAACTCGGCCTTGTTCTGTCGACCGATCCCGAACTCATCCTGCTGGATGAGCCGGCCGCCGGCATGACGCATGACGAAGTCCTCAAGACCGCCGAGCTGGTGCGCGAGATCAACCGCAGCAAGGCCCTTATCGTGGTCGAGCACGACATGCAGTTCATCCGCATGATCGCCAAACAGGTCACCGTATTCAACCAGGGCAGCGTGCTGGTCGAGGACGCCGTGGAAAATATCCTGCGCAATCCGCTGGTGCGCGACATCTATCTCGGCAAACAGGCAGCCGCATGATGCTCGATGTGCAGGGACTGCGAACCAGTTACGGCCGTATTCCGATCCTCAACGGGGTCAGCTTCAGCGTCAGCGCGGGTGAATTCATCGGCATTCTCGGCCACAACGGCATGGGCAAGACAACCCTGCTCAAGGCATTGATGGGATTTCTGCCGGCCACCGCTGGGCGCGTGCTGTTCGATCGAGAGGATGTCACGACGGCCGAACCCTATCTCCGCTCGCGGCTCGGGCTCGGTTATGTGCCGCAGGGACGAGAGATTTTCCCGGGTCTGACGGTCTACGACAATCTGCGCATGGGTTGCAGCAAGCAGGGCGGCCGTGAACAGGACACCATCGCCGCGGTGCTGCAGGAGTTTCCCCGCCTCAAGACGCTGCTCGATCGGGCCGGCGGCGCGCTTTCCGGCGGCGAACAGCAATTGCTGGCGATCGCGCGATGCCTTTGCGGCCAGCCGCGGCTCGTGCTGCTCGACGAGCCGACCGAAGGCATCCAGCCCTCGATCATCGACGAGATCATCGAAACCCTGCAGCGGCTGCGCGCCAACAGCGGGCTCACCATGATTCTGGTCGAGCAGAACCTCGATTTCATCGCGGCGCTCTCGCAGAGGATTCTCATTATCCAGAAGGGAACGATTACCCGTGAGGTCCAACCCGGGGCTCTCGGCGATGCAAGCCTTGTCGGAGAATTTGTCGGAATCGCAACGTAAGCCCGATCTCACGGGTGATCACAGGGAGACCAAGCCATGGCCGTCAGGAGACCCACTCTCGAGCAATTGCGCAGCGTAGCCGAGGACCTCGGCATGCATATGGGCGAGGAAGAGCTCAAATCCTACGACACGCTGATGCAGGCGAACTATGCCGCCTACGACGCGGTAGACGCCATGCCGGATTACGTGCCGGCCGTGAAATACCCGCGGACGCCCGGTTATCGTCCCGAAGGCGAGGAGAACAAGTACAATGCCTGGTACGTCAAAACGGAGATCAAGGGAGCGCCAAGCGGCAAGCTTGCCGGCAAGAAGATCGCGCTGAAGGACAATGTCAGCTTGGCCGGCGTGCCGATGATGAACGGCGCCTCGACACTCGAAGGTTACACGCCCGATATCGACGCCACCATCGTCACGCGCATCCTCGACGCGGGGGGCACTATCGTCGGCAAGACGCATTGCGAGTATTTCTGCTTCTCCGGCGGCAGCCACACCTGCGCGGCCGGCGCCGTCCACAATCCGCACAAGATGGGCTATTCCTCCGGAGGCTCGTCATCGGGAAGCGCGGTCGTGGTCGCGACCGGTGAAGCCGATATGGCGATCGGCGGCGACCAGGGCGGATCGATCCGCATCCCCGCTTCCTTCAGCGGCATTTACGGCATGAAGGGCACGCACGGCCTTGTTCCCTACACCGGGGTGATGCCGATTGAGGTGACCATCGACCACACCGGACCGATGACCCGCAACGTCCGCGACAACGCACTTCTGCTGGAGGTGCTGGCCGGAGCCGACGGGTTGGACCCCCGGCAAGGCACGCCGAAGGTCTCGAATTATACGGAAGCGCTTGGCGGCGGCGCCAAGGGCTTGCGCATCGGCGTCGTCAAGGAAGGCTTCGGGCATCCAAGTTCGGAAGCCGATGTCGACAGCAAGGTCAGGGCTGGTGCCGAACTCTTCAGGAAGCTCGGCGCCACCGTCGATGAGGTTTCGGTGCCGATGCATCTGCTGGCGCCCGCGATCTGGCTGCCAATCGCCGCCGAAGGCGCCACCGAGTTCATGATGAAGGGCAACGGCATGGGGACCAATTGGCGCGGTCTGTACAATACCACCCTGCTCGACGCCCATTCCGGCTGGCGTTACCGCGCCGACGAATTGTCCGACAGCCTCAAGATCACCATGCTGCTCGGTCATTACTTCACCAAACACTACCGCGGCCATTTCTACGCCAAGGCACAGAACCTGAACCGCAAACTGCGCGCCGCCTACGATGCGGCGCTCGGCAAATACGATCTGCTGCTGATGCCGACATTGCCGATGAAGGCGACGCCGCTACCGCCGCCCGATGCACCGCGCGAACTCTATATCCAGCGGGCGTTTGAAATGGTTCCCAATACCGCGCCGTTCAACGCAACGGGGCATCCGTCGATGAGCCTTCCCTGCGGAATGAGCGACGGCCTGCCGATCGGATTGATGCTGACCGGCAAGTATTTCGACGAGCCGACCATTTACCGGGCCGCCGCAGCGTTCGAAGGCGCCGGCGACTGGACCAGGATGTAACCCGACAGGGCGGCCTGCCGACAAGGGCGGGCCGCCGCATCAACCATGGAGGCGACGATGGATCTCGGACTAAAGGGAAAGAGTGCGCTCGTCACTGGCGCGAGCAAGGGAATTGGTCTTGCGATCGCCGAACTGTTCGCGGCCGAGGGCGCCAACGTGGCGATCTGCGCCCGCAATGCCGATCAGGTCAACAAGGCGGTGAAGGGCCTGGCGGCAAAGGGCGTCAAGTCATGGGGCCAGGCGATCGATGTTGCCGACCCGGCGGCACTGAAAGGCTGGATCGAAGGCGCGGCCGGCGAGTTCGGCGGTATCGACAGCATCGTTTGCAATGTCAGCGCGCTGGCGGTCGGCGACACCGCCGACACCTGGGAGAAATCGTTCCGGACCGATATGATGCACACCGTGAATTCGGTGGCGGCCGCCGTTCCCTATCTGGAAAAATCCAAATCGGCATCGATCACCATTGTTTCAAGCGTGTCCGGCTTCGAGGTCGATTTCGCCGCCGGATCCTACGGTGCCTTCAAGGCGGCCCTGATTCACTACGCCAAGGGGCTGAGCAGCCAGCTCATTGCAAAGGGCATCCGCGTCAACGCGGTGTCGCCGGGCAATACCTATTTCGAGGGCGGGATCTGGCAGAATATCGAGCAGGGAATGCCCGATATGTTCAAGACGGCGATGTCGCTCAATCCGACCGGGCGGATGGGGACGCCGCAAGAGGTCGCAGCCGGCGTGGTGTTCCTGGCGAGCCCGGTGGCGAGCCGCATTTCCGGCACCAACCTCATCATCGACGGCGCGCTGACCAAGGCCGTCTAGCGCGCTTTCCGGTTCACTCGAATCATTGTTACTTCTCCCGAGGCCTCATGGTTCGAGACGCGCGAAGACGCGCTCCTCACCATGAGGGTCTGAGACCTCATCCTGAGGAGCATCGCGCAGCGATGCGTCTCGAAGGATGAAGCCGTTGAGGTGGAAATTACGCCATTGAGACGAGCGCGCGCTGTGGATCGCGTCAGGACTGCGGGCCCATCAAACGCTGCGCATTTTCGGCACACAGCACATGGTGATGAAGGTTGGCAATCCACTGGCGGCCGGAACCGGTCAGGTTCAGGTACTTGATGCCCTCGTCGAGATGCATCGAGACGCCGTTCCAAAAGAATTCGGGATATTTATCGACGAGATCGGCGGGCGACGAATATCCCAACTGCTTGTTCATGCCGACTTCCTCAAACTCGTAGAAAAGCGCGTTCACTTTTTTGGCATACATTGGATCTCCAAGCTGGCCGATCAGATCGGCAGCCTGAACCAGACGGGGTAGAATATCCGCGTCCTCGGTCTTGCTCTCGGGCGGAGGCGGGAAACGGGTCGATTCAATTGCCTTCGCGATCCGCTCGACATCGATCCCGGGAGAATTGCCAAGTCGCTCGACGGCAAACAGCTTCGATCGTTGAACGTGGTAAGGCATAAGCGATGCATCCGACGCACCCCGAGGCAATGTGATCCGGCCTCCATTGCCGTCTACGACAAATTCGTCTGCGGTATCGCCGCTCAGCACGCCGCGCACATAGCCGATGTCATGAAGCAGGCAGGCGATGATGAGATGGGTGTAGTCGGCAGGCTCGATCTGGCGGGACATCCTCAAACCCTGCAGGATGTCGCGGCCAACCATGGTGACTAGCCAGGTATGCTCATAATTGTGATAGAGCGCGTCGCTTCTGCCGATGCATTCGATGGTCAACCGGGCCAGCGAACCGAGCCGATCCGCCAATTCCTCTTGTGCTGAACCAAAGATCTCGCGGAAATCGCTGGCGATAAATCTTCCGAGCCTGCGCGCCGCCGACGCCGTAATGGTCTTCATCGACATTCTCCGCCCAAGCCAGCCGCCGCCAACCTTTTCAAGGCCGGATCGTCTGAAATCGAACGTCCTGCAACTTTCCGCGCATCGTGGTCTGCCGCGCCGGAAGTCTGCAATGCGGCTTCGAACGCTACGCCTGCCATGGCCAATCGCAAGAGCCTTTCGGCGGCTGGCCCACCATCACCCCGCGTTCTCTTCAACCCGGCGTCCGCGACGGACGTTCTATCTGTCAGTCAGGCTGTCCGAATGGACCACGCAATGAAGAGCATGCGCCCCTCGTGTTGTCGAAACCTCGATTGCCACGGCAACGATCGGACGACGCGAGTTCTTCAGTCGTTAGCCGAGAACTCATCATGCAAACAGCCGGTGATCTCCCATCGATGAAGGCTGCCCGCCGCCGCTGCGCGGATGCTGTGCCACAAGTTTCACACGTTGGAGCGCGTGACTATGTTCTCGTTTCGTTCTAGTTTGATCCCGACCCAAAGCCACACGCCGAAACAACAAGTCACGGATGTGATCTCATGAGCGATGTTCAGGCCGAGCCCGGCCTCCTTCAGATAATCTTTCGCAACGACGATGAAACGCCGGTCGAATTCGTCGTCGACCTGCTACATTCGGTGTTCAAGAAGTCTGCAGCCGACACGACCGGACTGCTCAAAAAAATCGACAAATATGGCCACGCCATTTGCGGGACCTATCCGCGCGAACGCGCCAACAAGCTGCTTGCAGCGGCGCGGCGACGCATCCGGACGGCCGGACATTCGCTCCTGATCACGAGCGAGGCGGTTGCGGAGGACGGTGATACGCCTGACGACCATTGCAAGCTCTGCGGCACGCTTTTCAGCGAGGACCGGCATGCACTCGAAGGTGCGGTGGCGCTGATCTGCGATGACTGCCTGTACGAGATATCGAGAACCCTCCCCGAGGTCGCGGCCAGGAGGCAATTCGACAGTGCCTGTGACGCGCTCGCCTGGCATTTCGCCGGCATCCCGCATGATCAGTTGGTTGCGACCTCACGGCAATTCCCCGGTCACATGCGCGCGGACGTCCAAGGTGCGGTCGACAAACTGTTCTCCGCATCGCCGATCCGGTTTTTTGGCATCCATGAAGGGTACCGCTACGAGACGCTGACCATCGCGGCTCTGACCAAACGCGGCCAGAATCCCCACGCGATCGCGCCGGCACAATACCATGATGTCGATGTCGGCGAGAGCGCGCCGGTCAAATGCCTCGATAACGGGTTGTGGCTCTGCCGAGCCGGCGACCTGCGCTACGCGGTCGTCCTCGCTTCGCATCGCGAATACGCGCGTGAAGCCGGGACCCGTATCGAGATTGCCGTGCCCGTCGGCGCGGCGGGGAGCGAATTGGTGCAACGCTGCCTCTCCGAGTTGGAGGGCGCCGTCAGCGCCGCGCATTCCTATCGCGGCAAGATCCTGTCGCTCGACGGCGATGCCGACTATCGAGGACGCTCGAAAGGGGTCATGGTCCACCGGTTGCCGGCGGTTCAGCGTGAGCACGTGATCCTGCCCCAGGCCACGTTGAAATTGCTCGACCGCAATGTCCTGAGCTTTGTCGAAAGCCGCGCGCAGCTGCGCCGGCTGGGACAATCGACCCGCAAGGGCATCCTGCTTTACGGGCCACCCGGAACCGGCAAGACCCATACCATCCGATATCTGGCGAGCAACCTGCCCGGTCACACCACCTTGATCATCACCGCTGCGCAGATCGCATTGCTTGCGCACTACATGAACCTTGCCCGCCTTCTGCAGCCGGCGATCGTCGTCATCGAAGATGTCGATCTCATTGCGCGCGATCGCGACGAGATCGGACCTTGCGAGGAATCGATGCTCAACGCGCTTCTCAATGAAATGGACGGGCTGAAGCAGGACGCGGATATCCTGTTCGTCCTCACCACCAACCGGCCAGAGCAGCTTGAGAGCGCGCTGGCGGGCCGCCCCGGTCGCATCGACCAGGCGATCGAGGTGCCGCTTCCGGACGAGATCGGCCGCAGCAAGCTGGTCCAGCTCTATGGCAGGGACCTGCCGCTCGGCGATGCCATCGCGGACGAGGCAGCGCGGCGGACCGAGGGCGTCAGCGCTGCGTTCATCAAGGAACTGATGCGGCGCATTGCGCAGGCAAGCATCGCCCGGGATGGCGGCGCCACGGTCGAGTCCGGCGATATCGGCGAAGCGCTGGACGATATGCTGTTCGCGGGCGGCAAGCTCAACGTTCGGCTGCTGGGCGGGGCGCGCGAGATGGCCAGCGGATAACCCTTCGCGCCGCGGGGTTGCGCGGGAAATTTCCGCTTTCAGCCAACGGCAACCGGAATTGTCCGGGTAACCCGCTCAATGCCCTGTGACGAGGTGACGCGTCGTTGCTCAGATCTGGGCGATCGAGGAAAACTCCCAGGCGACGCCAGGCGGATTCTCTCCGATCCGGACGGTCGTATCGTTGACAAAGCGATAGGGCGGAACCGGCAGATTGTAGGGAGCCGGCACGCCGTTGAAAACGCGGCCCGCCAGGTCGTATTTGGAGCCATGGCAGGGGCAGAAGTAACCCCCGAGCCAGTCCGCGGTGGGCAGACTGTTGCTGGGATCCGGATAGAACATCGGAATGCATCCGAGATGGGTGCAGATGCCCACCAGCACGCTGTATTCGGGCTTTACCGAGCGATGCCAGTTGTCGGCATAAGGCGGCTGCTGCGGCGCGCTGGAATTTGCGTCGGACAGCCTCGCAAGCAGTTTCGGGTCTTGCAGCATCTTGAGTGCAGCAGGCGGACGATTGACAATGAAGACCGGCCGCGAGCGCCAGCGCACCACCACCTGCTGGCCCGGCTGAACCTTGCCAAGGTCGAAATCGACCGGGCCGCCGGCTGCCAAGGTCGACGCGTCAGGCTCCATCTGGTCGATCATCGGCACCAGGGTCGCCAGCGTGCCCACGGCCGCGGCGGCGCCGGTCGCGATATACAGGAAGTCCCGCCGCGTTGTTGCAGGGGATGCATTGGTGGATTCGACTGTCACCTCTGCGTCTTTCTCAAGATGGCTGCCACAAGGATGGTTGCACCGTAGATCGCCAACTCGTGCGATCGGCGCTCTCTCATGTGATGTTACCTGATGGAAACGCCGCAGCAGGAGGTTTGATCCAGCCTTCCTTTCATACCTTCGTGAAGCAGCACTGGCTTGGGCGGAACGGGTCAGGGTTGGTATTGGTCCTCCGCCAATGATCTTTTTCACAGTCCAAGATAGGCGCGCCGAATTTCCGGCTTGGCTTCGAGCACGGAGGGCAGACCCTCGGTGAAGACACGACCATCGGCGATGACGTAAGCGTAGTCACTCACGGCCAAAGCGAGATGAACGTTTTGCTCAACCAAAAGGATCGTGAGGCCCGCTTCCCTCAGGTTATTGAGCGTCTTGAAGAGTTGATAGGTGAGTACCGGCGCCAGGCCGAGCGACATTTCGTCGATAATCAGAATGGTCGGATCCGACATCAGGCCACGGGCGATCGCCAGCATCTGCTGTTCGCCTCCGGACAGCGTGCCGGCGATTTGACGCCTCCGTTCGGCAAGCCGGGGAAACAGGCTGAAGACTCGATCGAGGCGGGCGGCATAATTGTGCGCTGCTCGTTTTGAAAATGCCCCAAGCTGGAGATTTTCATCGACGCTCATCAAGCTGAACAGCTGCCGCCCTTCCGGCACCATCGCAAGCCCTCTCGCCGCCTTGACGTGGGTGGAAACGCGCGTCACGTCTTTCGCTTCGAACATCACCCGCCCGCGCCAAGGCGCGATCGTGCCGGCGATAGCGCGCAACATCGTCGTCTTGCCGGCGCCGTTGGCACCGACAATCGCGGTGAGCTGACCGCGGGCCGCCTTGAGCGAAATGCCCCACAAGACCTGTATATCGCTGTAGCCTGCTTCGAGCTCTTCGACTTCAAGAAGCAGGTCGGCCATGCTATTTCCTCCTGTGCAGCTCGGCGGCGAGCTTCGGATCGCCAAGATAGGCTTCGACCACCTGGGGGTCGCTCGCTACGGCGGTCGGCGAGCCTTCGGCAAGTTTCTTGCCGAAATTCAGAACGACTATGCGATCCGACAAACTCATGATCGCCTGCATCAGGTGCTCAATCATCAGGATCGTCATTCCACGCGCGCGGATGCGGCGGACGATGCCGATCATGTGATCGACCTCGGTCGGATTAAGGCCCGCCAACACTTCGTCGAGCAGCAGCAGCAAGGGGCGTGCGGCGAGCGCGCGCGCAAGTTCCAGGCGTTTCTTTCCGGCTATCGTCAGCAATGTTGCCCGCGTGTCGCTGCGGTCGTCGAGCCCCACCATAGCAAGCGCCTCGTGTGCCGCCTCGCGCGCCCGCACCAGCGGCAGGTTCTCGCGGCCGAAGCAGGCACCAACTGTGCAGTTCTCAAGCACCGTCATATTCGCAAGCGGACGTACGATCTGGTGCGTACGTGCAACGCCGCAACGGGCGACGCGGTAGACCGTTTCACCCGTAATATTCGTTCCGTTGAATGCGATTCGTCCGGCGTCCGGTGCGTACACCCCGTTGATGAGATTGAAGACGGTCGTCTTGCCGGCGCCGTTCGGGCCGATGAGGCCGAGGATTTCTCCGCTGCAAATGGTGAAGCTCAGATCGTGAACTGCCTGTAGTCCGCCGAATCGTTTATGCACCTTGTCAAATTCGAGAAGCGCGGTCATTCCAGCACCTTTTGAGTGCGGGGAAAGTGCTTGTAGATAAAGCCCATCAGGCCACTGGGAAAGAACAGCACGATGAGGAGCAGCAGCAGGCCGGCGATCACGAGTTGAAAGTGCGAGAAGGTCTCCGACGTCAGTAGAAATCCGCGCAACTCTTCGTAAAAATAAGCACCGATGGCGACGCCGGTAATCGTGCCCTGCCCTCCCAGCATGGCGATCACGATGACCTCGGTCGACAGCGTGAGATCGAATGCGTCGGAAGGCTGGATGAAGGCGCTCTTCAAGAAATACAGGCCGCCAGCCATCGCCGGCAGAAAGGCCGAAACGCTGTAGAGCAGTGCCTTGTAGAGTGGTGTTGGCACGCCCAGAATCGCGGCAGCGTCCTCGTTCTGCCCGATGGCGAGCAGGCCCAGGCCGAATTTCGATGTCTTGACGGCGTAGCTCAGATAGAGCGAGAGCCCCATCAATGCGACCATCAGAAAGTAGATGATCCAGAGCGCCTCCGCCGGCCCGCCCAGCGGCTTGAAGATCATCGGAGACAGGTAGATGCCCGAGGAGCCGCCCCAAGGCCCGAAATTCTCGACAAAGGCCTGCACCGCTTCGTTGACGCCGATTGTCGCCAACGCGAAGAACGCGCCGCGCAGCCGCAGAATACCGAGTCCAAAAAACAGTGACAGAATGCTTACACAGACGCCGGCGGCCAGAAGGCTGGCGCCGAGCGGCCAGGCATGCGCACTGACCAGCCAAACGCAGACGTAACCGCCCAGTCCAAAAAAGACGATGCTGCCGAAATTGATGTAGCCAGCATAGCCGAGCATCATATTGAGATTGCTCGCAAGGATTATGTAGAGTGCCGCAAGGATCAGACTCTCGCGAAGATCGACATTGTTGCCCAGGACTGGCGCCGTCGCGAAGACTGCGATCGTGGCCGTAATGAGCCAGAAGAACGGCTGGCGCAGCATCAGAGCGCTCCACGCCTTGAGGCGAAGACGCCGCCGGGAAATGCAATCAGCACCGCGACGAACAGCGTGAATTCAATCACCAGGGTCCAGCTCACTGGCACGAAGGGCGCGACCAGCCCTTCGAGCAATCCGAGCACCACGCCGCCTATCAGGGCCCCAATGGGATTGCCGAGACCGCCGAGGACCGTCACCACAAAGGCCTTTAGCTGGTAGCCGTCCCCCGAGAGCACGGTGAAGGGAAAGAGTGTGGCAATCAACATTCCCGAGACACTCGCCAGGGCAACCCCGATCCCAACCGAGACCGCAAGCACGCGTGTCGTGGGAATGGCGACCAGTTCCGCGGCCTCGCGATTATTGGCGACCGCTCGGATCGCCTTTCCAAATCGGGTGTAGTGCAGGAATAAATAGAGCGCGCAGGCGATTGCCGCGGCCAGGACTGCCGCAAGGATGTGGGTACCGGGGAAAGTATAGCGGCCTATGCTGAGTCCCGGCACCGACACCTCGACGTTGAAGAGCGCGGTGCCCCAAATTGCGGTGCTGACGCCGATCAACACTAGATTCACCGAAAATGTCGACAGCAGGCTCATCAGCGGCGGTCGGCCGATCATGCGGTGGATGGCGATCCAATAGAGCAATATGCCGACGATGAAGCCGCCAATCAGTACCGGCAGCAAAGCAACATAGGGAGATGCACCGAGCGTACCGGTCAGCAGGTAGAGCGCGAGCATGCCGGCGACGATCATCGCGCCGTGCGTCAGGTTGATCACGTCCATGACGCCCCAGATCAGGGTCAGGCCCATGGCGGCGAGTCCGTAGACAAAACCTACGAGCACGCCGTCGATGATCGAAGCGAGGATCCCTAGCATGGAATGGAAGGCCGGGCCCGAGCGCCGGGCCGGACCCCTGTCAGTGTGTGGATTCGGTTATTGGGTAGATGATGTCTGCCGATTGCGCCGCCTTGGGCCAGACCACTTGCCGGCCGAGTTTGCCGTTGGCCTTTTGCCATTGCGCCAGCACCATCTCATGCGCGAGTTGCAGACCATGATGGGCCGGGTCGGTGGAGAACTTGATGTGGCCGAAGAAGGTGGTGACGTCGGTCGCGTTGAGCGCCTCGGTCACTTTCTCCGTATCGAGCGAGCCGGCCTTCTCGATGGCTTGCTGGAGGATCACGCCACTGGTGTAACCCGAAGCCACATGATAGTCGGCCTTTTGGTGGAATTTGGCTTCAAACGCCTTGGCAAATTCCGCGGTCGTCGGCCCCAGTTGCGGCTTGTAGGAGACCTGCAGTTCCCATTGCGACGGTACGGTAACGCCCAGCGCGGCAGGCCCCAGCTCGGCAAATTTATCGTCGGACGGCGCCACCAGGATCGACATCCACTTCAGATTGGCCTTCTGGTCGTGCATTTGACGCGCCAGCGTGGCGCCATCCGAATAATGGCCGCCGCCCATGAAGGCATCGGCATTCGAGGAAATGATCTTGTTGACGATCGGTCCGAAATCCGTCGTTGAAGGCCCATAGGATTCATCCATCACGACGTCGAGCCCTGCCTGCTTCGCCTGCTCCTTCGTTGCAGTCAGCACAGTCTTCGAGAATGGATCGTCAGAATAAACCATCGCGATCTTGGCATGCGGGTTCTTCTCTTTCAGCGCCTCGATGGCGCCGGAGAGATAATGGCTGGCCGACGTGATCACCATGAACAAGTGCTTGTTGCCGAGCTCGAAAGGCTTTTCCTCGGCGCCCCCGCTGTCGACCATGATCTTGCCGTACTGCTCGCTGATGACCGCGGCCGCCGCCGTAAGTCCTGACGAATACGGACTGAACAGAAACTGCGCCTTGTCCTGATTGACAAGGCGCGTGTAGAGCTGCTGGACGCGACCGCCCACCGATTGGTCGTCGTAGCTGACGAACTTCACCTGGTAAGACTTGCTCCCGACCTTGATACCGCCCTTGGCGTTGACCTCGTCGCGCCAGAACTCAAAGCCCCGCTCCTGGCCGATTGAATCGACATTGAGAGGACCGGTTCGCGAGGCCGTGAAGCCAATGGTGATAGTGTCGGCGTCTGCCGCGAAGGCCGGCGTAGCAACGACGACCGCTGCAGCCGACAGGAGTACACCAAGCAGTTTCATCTGTACCTCCGTTGTCGCATCAAGCTCTCGTATGAGTTCAACCTTCTGCCTGCCCGCTCATGACATCCCAAACAGATGCCAGCTCTCACCTGCAAACTTCATCAGCTGCAATTGTTCGATCGGCGCGAAATCTGTGGGACTGGTATTGACCGAAATTCCAGGCAACAGCAGCCCTGGTTCAAAATTTCTGAGGTTGGCGGCTTGTTTCATGACGTTCTCGCGGGTGAGGTCGTCGCCGCAAGGATGGTTCGCCGTTCGATGCTATAGTCCAACGGGTTGGTTGACATGATCGCCTCTCCTGGGTTTAAAAACCGCCCCGAGCTTTTGTGATGCGATCGAAGTAATTCGAAACATTGTTTCGTTCGAGCTTTTGCCGGTCTCAGGCCGACGCGGCGTGCCGGCTCTTTGCCAACGTATCAGTCTGGCTCCGCCGCCGGCACTGCCCAAGTCATTAATCTAAATCAATTATGTGGATGGGCGACGATCCGCGCGCGGGATGTCAGGCTGCCGGCAAGCCAAGCAAATCCCTTTCAGATTGTGCGCAAGGCAGCGGTTGAAATCGACCGCACGATGAGGAGCGAAAGCCTCCCGCGCATCAGGAAATGAAGCCCGGAGGAGGTGACCAATGAGCAACCGAATCACTCGTCGTCGTATCGTTCAGGCCGGTGCCGCTCTCGGTGCGTCGGCGATTTTTTCCCCGCCGATACTCGCCTTCGCACAAGGGGAGACGTCAATCAAAATCGGTATGCACGATCCCTTGACCGGAACCTATGCCGCCGAGGGCGAGAGCGAGGTGCGCGGCGCTCACATGGCGCTCGCCGAGGTCAATGCCAAGGGCGGCATGCTGGGCCGGAAGATCGAACTCGTCGTTGAGGATGATGCGGCAAACGCCGGCATGGCGGCACAAAAGGCGCTCAAGCTGATCGAACAGGACAAGGTGTCGTTGCTGATGGGCTCAGTATCGTCCGCGACGGCGCTATCTGTCAACCAGGTCGCCCATGACAAAGGCATGGTCTACATGGTCACCGGCGGCCACACCGACCCGGTGACCGGGACGCAATGTCACTGGACGACGTTTCGAATCTGCACCACAACCTATATGCTGGCGGCGGGGCTTGCCGGGACGCTCTTCAAGAAGTTTGGCGGCAAATGGTACTTCATAACGCCCGACTATGCGTTCGGCCACACGTTACAGGAATCCTATGCCAAGCTGCTGAAGCAGATGGGTGGCACCGTGCTGGGCAATTCGCTGGCACCGCTCGGCACTACCGATTTCACATCGTACCTTATCAAGGCGCAGCAGTCGAAGCCCGACGTGCTGATCAATTTGACCGACGGTCAGGACCTGGTGAATTCGATGAAACAGGCCGCGCAGTTCGGCTTGATGAAGAAATTTCCGATCGGCGGAGGCCTTTGCGAACTCGAAGTGCTCCGCGCCCTGCCGAAAGATGCCAAGCAAGGCTGGTGGACGCTCGAATGGTGGTGGGACCAGCCAAATACCCCGCACGTCAAGGAATGGGTCGCTGCCTACCAGAAAGCACACACGGATGGCACCTACCCGAGCGCGCGCACCTGGTTCGGCTACGCCGGCTTGCATTCATTGGCGATGGGCGTTGCGGGGGCAAAGTCGATGGAGCCGGTCAAAATTGCCAAGGCCCTCGAGGGCCTGGAACTACCGCCCGAGATCAAACTGCAGCCGAACAAGGTCTATTTCCGGCCAGGCGACCATCAACTGATGTCGAGCGAATTCCCCGGTGAAATCATCCAGGATGGCACCTATCCGAACCTGTTCAAGGTGGCTGACATCGTGGCGGGGGACAAGATCGCGCTGTCGGTCAAGGACACCGGCTGCAAACTTGATTACCAATCGTAGCGCTTCAACACCATCAGCACGCGGATCGATACGGTGCCGCCCCTTTGCGGGGGCGGCACAATGCGGTTGCGGGCCCGACGATTGACGAACAGAATGCTCCCCGATGATGCAACTCCTGCTCTTCAATTCATTCAACGGACTGATCCAGGGCGTATTCTATGCCCTGATGGCACTCGGCCTAGCGCTCATTCTCAGTCTGAATTCCGTGATCAATATGGCGCACGGCGGCTTCCTCGTCATCGGCGCGTATCTTGCCTACACGCTTATGCCCTATCTAGGCTTCTGGGGCGCGCTGATTGCCGGCCCGGTTCTCGCAGGCGCCATCGGCCTGGTGGTCGAACGCGTGTTGATCCGGCCGATCTACAAGCGCACCGATCCGCTTTATAGCCTGCTCCTGACGTTTGGCCTGGCGCTGATCATCGAAGACATGACGCGCACGATCTGGGGCCCTCAAGGGCTTCCTCTCGAGATTCCCGACATCATAAATTCGCCGGTAAGCACCGAATATTTCTTCGTCACTGGCTACCGGTTGTTCGTGGTGGCAGTGACCGCCGCGGCGGTAATCGGCCTCTATTTATTGCTGCGCTATACCCTGCTTGGCATTCGCATTCGCGCCGGCATCCGCGACCTCGAGACGACCTCAGCCCTGGGCGTCAACATCTACCGGCTTCGCGCGCTCAACTTCGGCTTCGGCTGCCTGTTCGCCGGCCTCTCCGGAGTGCTGGCTGCGGGCGTACTCGGCCTGACGCCGCCGATGGGCAACAGCCTGATCATGCCGAGCTTCGTTGCCATTATTGTCGGCGGCGTCGGCAGCCTGCTTGGCGCGGTGCTGGGCGGATTGATCATCGGTTTGGCCGCTGGCATCACCACCACGTTCTATCCGGCCGCCAGCGAAGCCGTGATCTATCTGATGATGTTGATTGTTCTGGTAGTGCGGCCGCGAGGACTATTCGGCCAAGAGGGTTTGTTTGAATGACGCGCGCACTCGGGATCGCAGCAATGTGGCTGACCCTGATCGCCCTGCCCTGGTGGCTGCCGATGATCGGCAGCTATACTGCCTTGGGCTCAAAGGTGTTGATCTACGCGATCGCGACAATGGGATTGAACCTGCTGATCGGTTTCACGGGCGGGCTTTCCTTCGGACAAGCAGCCTATTTCGGTCTCGGCGCTTACGGCGCCGGAATGACGCTTAAATACATCGCGCCGAGCACGCCGCTGGCCATCGTGGTCGGTACGCTGGTCGGCGGTATCGCAGCGACCTTGCTCGGGCCGCTGGTGATGCGGCGGCGCGGGATCTATTTCGCGATGATCACCATCGCGATCGGGCAGCTGTTCTATTTCGCCATCGTTCGCTGGAACGAGGTAACCGGTGGCGAGGACGGGCTCGCCGGGTTCAGTCGTCAGGATATCCACTTTGGCGATCTTGCGATTCCGCTCAACTCGACGAACTTCTATTATCTCGTCCTGTTCTGTTTTACCATTGCCGTCGCCATTATGTGGACGCTGCTGCAATCGCCGCTCGGGCATACCTGGGTCGCTATCCGGGAGAACCGCAGACGCGTCGAGTTCCTGGGAGTTCGTGTCGAGCGCTATGTGTGGGCGGCATTCGCCATCGCAGGCTTCGTTACCGCCTTCGCCGGCACGCTGAATGCGCTGCTGTTCAATTTCACCTCGCCGCAGGATCTGCACTGGATCCTGTCGGGCAATTTCGTAATCATGATCGTACTCGGCGGCATGCGCAGCTTTTTTGGACCCCTGCTCGGCGTGATCATTTTCGTCGTGGCGCAAGACTATCTTTCCAGCGTCACCAGCAATTGGATGAGCTTTATCGGCATGATCTTCATTCTCATCGTGCTTCTGTGCCCAAAAGGCGTGCTCGGGCTATTCGAACGTCGCATGAGGGCGGCATGACGGCGGCCGGACGGTCCCCGCTGGCAGCGCCGGCCCCTGCCGCAGACAGGACAAACCCGTCAGCCGCGT
>JBDTKD010000405.1:0-3823 GCA_039935515.1 Bradyrhizobium sp. | reverse complement strand
CGGCCGGGGCCGCCCTGCGAAAATCCGCCGACGGCATGGGCAAGTTGATCGGGGGCGTGCCCGGTGTCGCCCCCGCCAGGATTGCAGTGATTGGCGGCGGGGTCGTGGGGACTCATGCGGCGCGAATGGCGGCCGGACTCGGCGCCGACATTGTAGTCCTCGACCGATCCCTTCCGCGCCTGCGCCTGCTCGACGAGTTGTTCGCCGGCCGCGTTCGAACGCGCTATGCAACCCTGGAGGCGATCGATGAAGCGCTGATCGATGCGGATGTCGTCATCGGGGCGGTCCTGGTCCCCGGCGCCAGCGCGCCGAAGCTCGTCCATCGCGCGCATTTGTCCCGCATGAAGCGCCGCGCGGTGCTGGTCGACGTCGCGATCGATCAGGGCGGCTGTTTCGAGACGTCGAGGCCGACGACCCATCAGGCGCCGACCTTTCTGGTCGACGAGGTCGTTCACTATTGCGTCGCCAACATGCCGGGCGCGGTGCCGGTTACGTCGAGCCACGCGCTCAATAACGCCACGCTCCCGTTCGGCCTCGCGCTGGCCGCGAAGGGGATAGCTGCGCTGGTCGAAGACCGGCACCTGCGCGCTGGCCTCAACATTTATCGCGGCCAGATCACCAACCGGGCCGTGGCGGAAAGCCTGCACATGGCGGGCGCGGCACCCGAGGATGTTTTGGCGGCGTGATCGGCGCGCCGAAGCTGTTTCATTTTTCCTATCGGCAACTTCGACCAAACGGGGTTAGCGGCTGGTTCGGGCTTCCTCTAACGTTTCGATGCCGCAGCCCGGCCATCCTTTCACGAGGGTTGGCCGGTCTCTGCAGCCGTGATTTACCAGCAACAAAGAGACAGCAATGGCTGACAAGGTCTTTCGGGGCACACTCGTCCTTCCCGATCGGATCATCGAAAACGGATACGTTCTGGTAGGTGACGGATTGGTACAATCGTTTGGGTCCGGTGCCGTGCCGGCCGGCGAAAAGCACGGCGGTGCGGATTTTCTGGTGTTTCCCGGCGCCATCGACGCCCAGGTGCACAGCCGCAGCCAGCTCGGCCAGGAAGACTTTGTCTGGTCGACGCGTAGCGCCGCAGCCGGCGGCGTCACCACCATCGTCGACATGCCGTATGACGACAACTGCCTGATCGCCACCGCGCAGCGTTTCCGCACCAAGGTCAGCGAAGCCGGCGCGCAGGCGCGGGTCGATTTCGCGCTGTATGCGACGATCGATCCGGACGAGGGCGCGGCAAGGGTCGATGAACTTGTCGACGCCGGCGCCGCCGCTTTCAAGTTCTCGACCTTCGGTACGCATCCGAAACGGTTTCCGCGCATCCCGCCGCAAATTCTCTACGCCTGCTTTCGCGCGGTCGGCCAACGCGGATTGATTGCCGGCATCCATAACGAGAACGACGAGATGGTCCGCGCCTTCATGGCCGAGGTCGAGGCCAGCGGCATCACCGACTACACCGCCCATGGATTGTCACGGCCGCCGATCACGGAGGCGTTGGCGACTGCCGAGGTCTTCGAACTCGGCGCCGGCGCCGGCTGCCCGGTGCATATCGTTCACAGTTCGATCGGCCGCGGCTATGAGCTGGCGGCCTCCTATCGCGCCCAGGGACACGGTGCGACGATCGAGGCCTGCGTTCATTATCTGACGCTCGACGAAGAGAATGATGTACGCCGGCTGGGCGGCAAGGCCAAGATCAATCCGCCGCTCCGGCCGCGGCACGAGGTCGAAGCACTTTGGCATCACCTTGCCGCCGGCAATGTCACCATCGTCTCGACCGATCACGTCAGCTGGTCGGAAGATCGCAAGACCGATCCGAACATGCTGAAGAATGCTTCGGGAATCCCGGGCCTTGAAGCCTTGTACGCGTTGCTGTTGAAGGGACTCGACGAGCGCAGGCTGCCGCTCACCCATGCCGCTCGCCTGCTCGCGCACAATCCCGCCGCGCTGTTCCGGATCGGCCATGTCAAGGGCGCGCTGGCGGTGGGCCGCGATGCCGACATCGTCTTGATGCGCCGCGACCCCTATCGTTACAGCGCGGCGGCCAGCGGCAATAACTTTGTCTCCTGGAGTCCCTATGATGGGATCGCCTTGCCGTTCCGCGCCGCCGAGACCTATCTGCGCGGCAACTGCGTTGCTGCCGACGGCCGCGTCATCGCCGAACCGGGACAGGGCCGCTTCGTCAGCCCCGTCCACGCCGGGTAGATCGGTCAATCCGATGACACAAACCAACCTTCCGCTCGACGCTGACCGGCTCTGGGCCGACGTGATGGCGCTGGCGGAAATCACCGATCCGCAGCGCCCCTATACAAGGCGTTCATTCACTGCGCTGTTTCTCGAAGGCCGCGCCTGGCTCGCCGAGAAATTTGTCGAAGCCGGACTGGTCACCCGGATCGACGCCGCGGGTAACCTGATTGGCCGGCTCGAGGGCACCAATCCCGCGCTCGGCGTCATCGCAATCGGTTCGCACAGCGACACCGTTCCCTCCGGTGGGCGTTTTGACGGGATCGCCGGTGTGGCCACCGGGCTCGAGATCGTGCGGGTTTTCCGCGACTCCGGCATCCGAACCGAGCACAGCATCGAAATCATCGATTTCCTGGCGGAAGAACCGAGCGAATATGGACTCTCATGCGTCGGCAGCCGCGGTATGACCGGCTTGCTCGATGCCAGGATGCTGAGTCTGACCGATCCGGGCGGCGAGGCACTGCGCGATGCCTTGGGTCGGGTCGGCGGCGACTCCGATCGCCTCGGTCAGGCCCGGCGCGACGACATCGAGGCATTCCTGGAACTGCATATCGAGCAGGGTATCGTGCTGGAATCCCGGTCGCTTGACGTCGGTATCGTGACCTCGATTGTCGGCATCCGGCGGATCGAGATCATATTCCAGGGTGAGGCCGATCATGCCGGCACGACGCCGCTCGGACTGCGTCACGACGCGCTGGTGGCGGCGGCCGCGACGGTTTCTTCGGTGCGTCGACTGGCCGAAGGCCTCGCCGGCGAAGGGCCGGATTATTTCGTTGCCACCGTCGGTATCCTGACAGTCGAGCCGTCGGCGTCGAACATCGTGCCGGGACGCGCTCGTCTCATCGTCGACGCGCGAACAACCAATCCGGCGCTGACCCAACGTTTCGCGGAGGCCCTCGGCCGCGAGAGTCTGGAGCACGCCGCCGCCGCGCGGGTCCAGCGCGCGTCGTTCGAAACCTTGTCCGACGGCGCCCCGGCTGCGTGTGACGCAGAGCTGCGGTCCGCCTTGCGCGCTGGCGCGCGGGACCTTGGTCTTGGCGAAACCGATCTGCCCAGCGGCGCCGGCCATGATGCGGCGTTCATGAGCCGGATCTGTCCTTCGGCGATGGTGTTTGTGCCGTGCCGTGCCGGCAAGAGCCACGCGCCAGAAGAATGGGCCAGCCGTGAAGCGATCGCGGCGGGTGCAGCGGTCATCTATCAGGCGGTCAGGGCACTCGACAGATCCTTCGCGCAGAAGCAGCGGGAAGCGGCCGGATGAGCGGCGTGATTTCAGTCCGGACTGCCTTGTTCCGATAATTTTCGACGCAGCGCATTGACCAGCTCGCGTTCCGGCTCGCTCAGCGTCCGCTCGCCGGAATAGATCACGAACAATCTGCGGGATATCACGGGATCGATGATCGGGTGCGCCACCAGATCGCCGGCGGCGATTTCCAGCGCAACCGCCGACGGCGGCAGGATGGTGCAGACCGGCAGCCGCGCCAGAATTCCAACCGCCATTGGCAGCGCATCGATCTCCAGATCGGGCTGAATCCTGAGCCCACGCTCTTCCGCCGCCGCCTCCAGCAATTGGCGCAGCCCG
>JBDTKD010000404.1:0-3613 GCA_039935515.1 Bradyrhizobium sp. | reverse complement strand
CGGGAAGATCGTGCGGATCCGGCCCGCAATGGCGCCGGCAAAACGCTGCGGCCGCGCTTCCCAGGTGGTCTCCGGCGAAGCCCACATCAGCCGGTCGCCTTCCACGATCCGGAAGTGATCGACACCGTTGCTGTCGGTCACCGAACCCTGGAACGTGATCGCCTCGGCAAGGCGCTCGCCGAGCGGCGCGGTCACCGCGGCGTAGCGCCAGACCGGCAGCAAGGTTTCCCATAACCGCCGCAGCGGCGCACCGAGATGAATGTTGCCGGCGAGCACGATGTGCCCGGCGCGCAATCGCGCCGACGGCGTGACAATGCGCTTGCGAATGCCGGATGCATCAATGCTGACCGCCGGCGTGTCCTCGAAAATCCGCGCGCCCGCGCGCCGCGCCAGAGCAGCAAGGCCATGAACATAGTTGCGGCCGTCGATCTGAAACGCCTTCGGATAGTAGACGCCGTGGAAATACCGCCTCGTCTTGAGCAGGTCGCGGACGTGATCGACCTGCCAGCCCTCGACGTCGGTCTCGAAGTCTTCGCTCAGCATCTGCAGCCGGCTGATCAGCCGATCGCCGACATCGACGTTGGAGACTTCAAGGGCGCCCTCGCTCAGCGCCATGCTCGGCATCAGCTCCTTCGCCGCCGCGGCTCGAACGAATTCGGCGCCTTGCTTCGACAGCGACCAGAGTTCGCGGGTGTCGTCGAACCCGATGCGCGCGATCAGTTCGCCGACCGGAACGCCATAGCCCGGCATCACCGTGCCGAGTTGGTGGCCGGACGCATTCCAGCCGACGTGCCGGCCTTCGAGCACCGCAACGCTGGCGCCGAGGCGTGCGGCTTCCAGCGCGACCGTCAGGCCGGCAAGCCCCGCGCCAACCACGCAGATGTCGACATCGAGATCGAACGACAGGCGCTGGCGTTGTTGCAGCGCCGCGACGTCGGCTTGAGTGGGTGCGCTGGAAGTCTCGCTCATGGGTTCCTTAGCCTTACGGACCGATCAGGTGCTTGTCGCCTTCCGGCGTTCCGAACCCGAAATTCGCGTGACATTCGCCGTCGTTTCCTCAGCGACTTTCGGGATCGGCAGGACACCGGCAAATTATGATCCTAGTGTGATTCTGGCTCAGAAGTTCTCTTGACGGACCCGCAACGAAGGTGAAGAGAACTGCCGACCACCACGACAGCGCGTCAGCTTGTACATTATTCTGCGGACTTTGAACGAATCGAGAATGCGCCATGCGCCGTTTGATGCTGCTGCGACACGCCAAGACCGAAAACGACGCGCCGAGCGGCCGCGATCAGGACCGCCGGCTCGACGACCGCGGCCAGCGTGACGCCGCCGAAATCGGCGGCTGGCTCGCGCGGCATCCGCCTTTCCCGGATGCCGTGCTGGTTTCGAGCGCGGTCCGGGCGCTCCAGACCTGGGAAATCGCCTGGGCTGCGATGAAGGACCTCGTGCCGGAGCCGCAGGTGGAGCATATGCCGCAGCTTTACGGCGCCGACCCGGCGCAATTGCTGCAAGCCATCCGCGACGCGTCGGCGCAGGATCCGCAGCGGCTGATGGTGGTCGGCCACAATCCCGGAATGCACGAACTCGGGCTGGGGCTGGTCGGCAGCGGCGACGCCGCGGGACGGCACGCGCTGACCGGCAATCTGCCGACGTCGGGACTTGCGATCTTCGACTTCGCGGTCGACGACTGGGCCGATGTGGCATTCCGCCGCGGACGGCTCGTGCTGTTTGTCAGTCCGAAGCTGTTGAAACAGACCTCCGGGGATTAGCTCCGCGATGCGTCTGCCGCGTCGCCAAATCTGTGCTAGATTGGTCGCGGCTGCCGGAGGCGCAGATGTTCAAATCCATTCTGGTCCCGATCGATCTCGCCGATACCGACCTGGCGAAGCCCGCGATCGCGACTGCGGCGACGCTGTCGCAGACCTGGAGCGGCGCGGTGCGGCTTCTGAACGTGTTGCAGATGACGCCGGTGATGCTGGCGGAATATGTGCCCGCCGATTTCGACACCCAGCAACGCCAGACCTCCGAGGAGGCGCTCACCATCGTGGCGCGCGAATCCGGCATCGATGCCGCGCGCATCTCCAGCGTGGTGCGGCAGGGTGGCATCTATCACGAGATCCTCGAAGAAGCCGCGGCGATGAAGGCCGACCTGATCGTCATGACGTCGCACCGCCCGGCGATGCGAACGTATTTCCTCGGCTCCAACGCCGGCCATGTGGTGCGCTACGCCAAATGTTCGGTGCTGGTGGTGCGGCACTAGACAGCACAAGGCTCCGGCGCGTCTGGGAAGGACGGAGCAGATTTTGTAGCCCGGATGGAGCGCAGCGCAATCCGGGATGGCGAAGGCCCCCGGATTTCGCTGCGCTCCATCCGGGCTACCCGTGCTACGGGGCCGCGCCAAGCGACGGCAGCAGTGCCTGCGGCAAAGCATCGAAGGCGTAGGCCCGCGGCCGGTTGCGGGTGGCGGAGCGCAGCACGTCCAACCAGGCCGCGCCGGATTTCGGACCGCTCCGACGATGACCGCGGCTTCGGGGTCCATGGGGTTGCTTGGCGACCGCGTGACCAAATCCTCTGAACCACCTCTTGCTAGCCGGCGGGCCACTCCGCGATAAAGCCTTTTGCCTTGTAGGGCTCGATCTTGTCCCACTCGCGGAGAACGCGGCGACGGAAATCGGGATCAGTGTGCCACAGTGCCCGCGGCATGTCGAACTCATCGACCGTGATCAGCATCTTCTCCACCGCGGGCCAGTGCCGGTGAAGCGTCATCGGATAGCGGCGTGCCGTCCAGCTATTGCCGAGGCAGATCACGCTGCGGATATTTTCCAGCCCCAATGCGGCGTCGAGGATTGGCAGCGAAAAAATGACGTTCTCGCCGGTATTCATCGCGCGATGTTCTTCCAGTATCTGTTCGGAGGGAATGCCCCGCTCAACCATCGCGGCCTTGATGACCGCACATTCTGAACAATCCGAGCCTGGCGTCACGCCGCCGCTCACGATCGACCAGCGAAAGTAACCCTCGCGCCAGAGTTTGAAGGCTTCGTCCACGCGACGGCCGACATCCTCGCGGGTGCCAAACACGAACAAGAGATCGGCTGGCCTTACAGGCGTGCTGATCAGATGCCTGGCGTTGATGTCAGCAATTTCGGCTTCAGTGGGCAACCGGGTGTGATCTTTCACAATCCGCCTCGCATTGCGGCCGGAATAGGCGCCGCCACGATGCCGTGCGTCGGCCGCATCGCGGAGTCACATTTCATTGCGCTTGATTGCAGGGCGCTGCCGTCCTACGGCAGCAACACCTGCGGCAGAGCCTCGAAGGCGTAAGCGCGCGGCCGGTTGCGTGCGACGAAGCCGCCGACCTGCCAGGCAAACAACGCGGCGAAGCCGGCCAGAAACAAGATGCCCGCGAATTGACCGACCATGACGGCACGAACGAAAAGTCCTGCCATCGCGACCGCGACCAGGGTCAGCAAGCCAATGGCGGCGGCATAGATTGGCGGCTTGAGGCCGCCGGCCAGCACGGCCCTGCTGCCGGCTTCCGCCATCCGCCGGTGCAACTGCACGATAAACGCGCGATAGTCCCGGTCCTGCGGCGCCATCAGCGCCGCGGTCT
>JBDTKD010000403.1:0-3190 GCA_039935515.1 Bradyrhizobium sp. | reverse complement strand
TCGACGTCGATTGCGGCCGCATCGCCCCGCGCAGCAGGGCCTGAGGCCACGCGCCGGCACAAGCTGGTCCCGGCAACCGCCGCAGCCAAAAAAATCGCGCTCTCGGGAGCCGGCAATTGACCGCCCGACCGCGCTTTCGCAACCGTCCCGAAACGGCTCTCGGCGGTCTTGAAAAACCATCAAAAAATCCCATTTATTCAACAGCTTGCCGCGAGATACTTTGCGCTAGGCGCATGGCGTCTTTCATGGCAGAAATAGGCTAAATCAGCGCCTGGTCTTGCGCCGCTGATTCGGGACATCCTCAAAGGCCTCACATGACAGAACCCGCCCGGCAATCGATCGCCGACACTGAGCATTCCATCCCCATCGAATACGGCGCGGAATCGATCCGGGTTCTGAAGGGCCTCGACGCCGTGCGCAAGCGGCCGGGTATGTATATCGGCGACACCGATGATGGCAGCGGCCTGCATCACATGGTCTACGAGGTCGTGGACAATGCCATCGACGAGGCGCTCGCCGGCCACGCCACCGCGGTGGAGGTCGTGCTCAACGCCGACGGCTCGGTCACCGTGCGCGACGACGGCCGCGGCATTCCGGTCGACATTCACAAGGGCGAAGGCATTTCCGCGGCCGAGGTCATCATGACCCAGCTGCACGCCGGCGGAAAGTTCGACCAGAATTCCTACAAGGTGTCCGGTGGTCTGCATGGCGTCGGCGTCTCCGTCGTCAACGCGCTGTCGAGCAAGCTCGATCTGCGGGTCTGGCGCGACGGCAAGGAGCATTTCATCGCCTTTGCTCATGGCGACGCGGTGGCGCCGCTCGCGGTGGTGGGCGAAGCCAACGGCAAGCGGGGCACCGAGGTGACGTTCCTCGCCTCGACCGGGACCTTCACCAATGTCGAATACGACTTCGCGACGCTGGAGCATCGCTTGCGCGAGCTGGCGTTCCTCAATTCCGGGGTCAATATCGTGCTATCCGACATGCGCCACGCGGTCGAGAAGCGCGAGGAGATGCATTATGAGGGCGGCGTCGAGGAGTTCGTGAAATACCTCGACCGCAACAAGAAGGCGATGGTGCCGTCCCCGATCATGATCAATGCCGACATGAACGGCATCGGCGTCGAGGCCGCGCTGTGGTGGAATGACAGCTACCACGAGAACGTGCTGTGCTTCACCAACAACATTCCGCAGCGCGACGGCGGCACCCACCTCGCGGGCTTTCGCGGCGCGCTGACCCGCCAGGTCAACGGCTATGCCGATGCCATGGCCAAGCGCGAAAAGATCGCGCTGACCGGCGACGACTGCCGCGAAGGGCTGACCGCGGTGCTCTCGGTCAAGGTTCCCGATCCGAAATTTTCATCGCAGACCAAGGACAAGCTGGTGTCCTCGGAAGTCCGCCCCGTGGTCGAAAATGTCCTGAACGAGGCCCTGGCGGCGTGGTTCGAGGAACATCCCTCGGAGGCCAAGATCATCGTCAGCAAGGTGGTGGAGGCCGCCGCCGCCCGCGAGGCCGCGCGCAAGGCGCGCGAGCTGACGCGCCGCAAGGGCGCGCTCGACATCGCCTCGCTGCCCGGCAAGCTCGCCGACTGCCAGGAACGCGATCCCGCCAAGTCCGAACTGTTCATCGTCGAGGGCGATTCCGCCGGCGGCAGCGCCAAGCAGGGCCGCAACCGCGAATTCCAGGCGGTGCTGCCGTTGCGCGGCAAGATCCTCAATGTCGAGCGCGCGCGCTTCGACAAGATGCTGGGCTCCGAGCAGATCGGCACCCTGATCACCGCGCTCGGCACCGGCATCGGGCGCGACGATTTCGACCTCTCCAAGCTGCGCTATCACAAGATCATCCTGATGACCGACGCCGATGTCGACGGCGCCCATATCCGCACGCTGCTGCTCACCTTTTTCTTCCGCCAGATGCCGGCGCTGATCGAGGGCGGCTACCTCTATATCGCGCAGCCGCCGCTCTACAAGGTGACGCGCGGCAAGTCCGAGCAGTATCTGAAGGACGAGCGCGCGCTGGAAGATTACCTGATCGAGACCGGGCTCGACGACTGCGTGTTCAAGCCCGCGACCGGCGAAGACCGCACCGGCCGCGACCTGCAGGCTCTGGTCGAGGATGCTCGCGTCATCCGCGCCACGCTGTACAATCTGCACAGCCGCTATAACCGCAAGGTGGTCGAGCAGGCGGCGATCGCCGGCGTGCTGAGCCCGAGGATCACCGGCGATGCCTCCACCGCCAACGCCGCCGCGGATTACATCGCGCGACGGCTCGACGCGCTGGCCGACGAGGTCGAGCGCGGCTGGATTGGACGCTTCACCGAAGGCGAAGGTTTCCTGTTCGAACGCACGGTGCGCGGCGTCAAGGATGTTGCCGTCATCGACGACGCCTTGCTCGGTTCCGCCGACGCACGCAAGCTCGACGATTATGCTGCGAAGCTGCAGGAAGCCTATCCGAAACCCGGCCTGTTGCGCCGGAAGGATACCGAAACCCCGATCCACGGGCCGGTCAGCCTGTTCGAAGCGGTGACGGACGCCGGGCGGAAAGGCGTGGCGCTGCAGCGTTACAAAGGCCTCGGCGAAATGAACCCGGGCCAGCTCTGGGAAACCACGCTCGACATCAATGCGCGCTCGATGCTGCAGGTGAAGATCAAGGAGGTCGACGAAGCCGACGACATCTTCACCAAGCTGATGGGCGATGTGGTCGAACCTCGCCGCGAATTCATCCAGGACAATTCGCTCAGCGCGACCGTGGATGTGTGAGGCGGGTGCCGCCGCTTCAATACATCGTCGAGGGCGGTCACCGGCTGACGGGCACCATCGAGCCATCCGGAAACAAGAACGCCGCGTTGCCGATCATCGCCGCGGCGCTGCTGACCGAGCACCCGGTGACGCTGGAGAACGTCCCGCGCATCCGCGATACCGAAACGCTGGTCGAACTGATCCGGTCGGTCGGCGCCTCGGCAGAATGGCGAGGCCGCAACACGCTTGCCATCCACGCCAGGGAGATTCGCGCCGCCGATCTCGACCCCGAACTGTGCGCGCGGATCCGCGCCTCGATCCTGCTGGCGGGGCCGCTGCTTGCCCGCTGCGGCGAGGTCGCCCTGCCGCCGCCGGGCGGCGACGTGATCGGGCGGCGCCGCCTCGACACCCATTTTCTGGCATTCGAGCAGCTCGGCGCCGCCGTCACCGCCACC
>JBDTKD010000402.1:0-3936 GCA_039935515.1 Bradyrhizobium sp. | reverse complement strand
ACTCAGCCGCGGATGTTTGCTGGGATCGCGATAGATAAACAGGAAGGCGAGAAAATACAGGAAGCTCAGCACGCCAGTGATGCCGAACCCCCAGCGCCACCCAAAATGCACAATGACCAGCGCTATTAGCGGCACGCCGATCACGTTGGAAAACTTTGCCGCGGCATCGAAAATCGATGTCGCAAGCGCCCGTTCCTGGCGCGGGAACCAGTAACCGGTCGCCTTCGCGCTTGCTGGAAAGCCTGGCGCTTCGGCGGCGCCGAGCAGGATGCGCGCGCCGAAGATGCTACCGAAACCGCTCAAGAAAGCCGTAACGGCAGATATCAGCGACCAGAAGAACGTACTGACCCGATTGACCGTCGTGACCCCAAAGCGATCGAGGATCATGCCGGTCGGGATTTGCAGCAACGCATAGGACCAGAAGAAGCCGCTGAAGAGCCAGCCCAACTCGCCGTCGGTCAGACCGAACTCCAGCTTGAGTTGGGGGGCGGCGACGGAGAGATTGATGCGATCGAAATAATTGATCAAGACGCCGGCTCCCAGCAAGAGACCGATGCCCCAGCGCAGCCTTGGAATGCGGCCAGTGGAGGATGTGGCCGCCTGTTTGGTCCCGTCATTCTGAACGGCTATCGGAAACTGGTCCGGACGGATGGTTGTCATTGTGTTCGTCCTCCGACTCTGGGTTCATTGCTTAGAGTGCCACGCTTCCGTTCCTCAAGCTGGTGCACAACGTCGGCGGCGATCTCTGCCGGCTTGCCTCCAACATCGACGGTGATCGGATGCTCATTCGCTGTCGGCTCCTGCAGGGTAGCAAGCTGACTGTCGAGCAACGCAACTGGCATGAAGTGCTCGTGCCTCGCAGCCATACGCCGATGAATGAGGTCGTGCGATCCCTTGAGGTAAACCAGCGTCACGTCCGTACGGTTGCCGATGATGGTGTCGCGGTAAGAACGCTTCAGCGCGGAGCAAGTAAGCACGCCGGACTCGCCCCGTACGCGCCAACCGTCGATCTCTTCGGCGATCTTTCGCAGCCACGGCAACCGGTCGGCATCCGTTAACGGCGTGCCGCCGTGCATTTTTTCTACGTTCGCGGCTGGATGAAGATCATCCCCCTCCTGGAATTGGCAGCCAAGCGCGGCCGCCAGCAGTGCGGCGACCGTCGTTTTGCCGGATCCGGAGACACCCATGACGACCGCGATGACGGGCGTAGTCAACGTGTGGGTCAGGGCAGCGGACCAGAACGCTTGGGTAGACGATGTCCTTCCATTAGACGTTTCCTTCCCGATAACGCGCCGACATCAGCTTGCTGCGGCACTGCCACTTTCCGTCGGGGTCAGGCGCGGTCCCCCCTCGCGCCACCCGGAGGCGCGTCAAGCACGGCGCTACTCTGCTGCGTCTTGTGCGGCAGCGCGCCCCTGCGATCCCTTTGCAGCTGGTTGAGGATCGATGGGCTCCTTGCCCTCGATGTGACCGCCGAAACCGAAACGCATGGCCGAGAGCATCTTTTCCCCAAAAGTGTGCTCCTGCCGCGAGCGGAAGCGAGCATAGAGCGCCGTCGTGAGGACGTCTGCCGGGACGGCTTCCTCGATCGCAGCCTCTATGGTCCAGCGGCCCTCGCCGGAATCCTGCACGAAGCCGGAAAATCTCTTCAATTGCGGATCCTTCGCCAGCGCCGCAGCGCCGAGATCGAGCAGCCAGGACGAGATGACGCTGCCGCGCCGCCAAACCTCGGCGATATCCGGCATTTTCAGCACGAAGCGCTCATCCTCGGGCAGATCCTTCGAATCCTTGTTACGCAGGATGTCGAAGCCCTCGGCATAGGCCTGCATCATTCCGTACTCGATGCCGTTATGCACCATCTTGACGAAGTGCCCGGCGCCGGAAGGGCCGGCGTGAATGTAGCCGCGCTCAGCGCGAGGGTCGCCGTTCTCGCGGTCCGGCGTGCGCGGAATATCGCCCAGCCCGGGAGCCAGCGCCGAAAAGATCGGATCGAGATGATCCACGGCCGATTTGGGGCCACCAATCATCATGCAATAGCCGCGCTCGATACCCCATACGCCGCCGGACGTGCCGCAATCGACGTAGCGAATGCCCTTCAACGCAAGCTTTTTGGCGTTGCGGATGTCGTCCTTGTAAAAGGAATTGCCACCGTCGATGATGATATCGTCTCGCTCCAGCAGTCCGCCGAGTTGCTCCACCATTTCTTCGGTGACCTTGCCCGCAGGCAACATCAGCCAGATAGCCCGCGGCTTTTCCCCGAGCGTCTTCACCAAATCCGCAATCGATGCTGCCGCGGTGGCACCATCTTTTTCAAGTGCTTCGCGCGCCTCGGCGGTTTGGTCAAATACCACGCACCGGTGTCCGGCCTTCATTAGGCGGCGAGCCATGTTGCCGCCCATCTTGCCAATTCCGATCATACCGACCTGCATTTGTTTCGCTCCTTGTGAGACTTCCGGTCACGCGAGGGCCAGGTCGATCGCCCGAGCCAACTTGGCTGCATCCGTTCTCCGAGTTCGTTCGCGCTCGCGGGCGGTGTGCAACCCAATGTACTGGTGCGCCACGCTTCCTCGTGCGTTGGCGCCGTCTGAAAGCGACGGATGTCGCTGCGTACTCAAGCATTCTCGCTACCCGAATTTAATCGCCTGCGGGTAGACCGCGGTAGGGTCGGAAACTACTCAGGCGCGGCCACGATGACATTTCGCGCGCTGCTCGCCAGGAGCGTTTGCAGGCCTGCCGCTGGGTAGATTCCGAGGCTGCCGTCGCAGGGACGCATCCGCGTAGTCTCGCATTAGCGGGGGCGAGACGTCGTCTGCGTTCGATCACCAAAATCCGCATGGCCGCGTAAAGTTGCCACCGAAGAGGCCGCCCAGATATCAAATTTTCGAAATCGGCGCATCGATGGAAGGAACATCAATCATGCCGGCTATTGTTGCCCAATCCGGGGATTCGAAAGCCAAACCGGGATCAAAATCCGTTCCGAAGAACGATCTGAAGACGCTGCCCCTGGCGGAGCTGGAGAAGCAGTTGGGATCCTCGCCAGAAGGCCTCACTCAGGCCGAGGCGCAAAAGCGGCTCACCCAATATGGCCCCAACGAGCTCGAGGAAAAGAAGAAAAATGCGCTTCTCAAGCTGCTCGGCTATTTCTGGGGCCCGATCCCCTGGATGATCGAAGTGGCGGTGGTGCTGTCGGGTATCGTCAGGCACTGGCCCGATTTCTTCATCATCCTGCTGCTGCTGGTCGCCAACGCGGCGGTCGGCTTCTGGGAAGAGCGCCAGGCGGGCAACGCCATTGAAGCGCTAAAAGCGAGGCTGGCGATCAAGGCCCGGGTCAAGCGGGACGGCAAATGGGTCACTCCGCCGGCGCGGGAACTGGTGCCGGGCGACGCTATCCGCCTGCGATTGGGCGACATCGTGCCGGCGGATGCGCGTTTGCTGGACGGCGACGAGATCTCAGTCGATCAGTCCGCGCTCACCGGCGAATCTTTGCCCAAGACTTGTAAGTCCGGCGATGCGATCTTCTCCGGTTCGATCATCCGTCGAGGCGAGATCGGTGCGCTGGTCTATGCAACGGGCGGAAAAACCTATTTCGGCAAGACGGCGGAACTGGTGCAGACCGCGGTCACCGTCAGCCATTTCCAGAAAGCCGTGCTGCGGATCGGAAATTACCTGATCATGCTGGCGGTGGCCATGGTGGCCGTCATCATCGGCATGGGAATCTATCGCGGCGACCCGATCCTGACGACATTGCAATTCGCCCTTGTGCTGACCGTGGCGGCGATCCCCGTGGCCATGCCCACAGTGCTATCCGTGACGATGGCGGTCGGCGCCCGGCTGCTCGCCAGGAAGCAGGCGATCGTGAGCCGGCTGGTGGCGATCGAGGAACTGGCCGGCGTGGACGTGCTGTGCTCGGATAAGACCGGCACCCTGACCCAGAAC
>JBDTKD010000401.1:0-7700 GCA_039935515.1 Bradyrhizobium sp. | reverse complement strand
ATCCTTCGCCGGCATGTTCATCGGCCAGACCGTGCGCTCGCGGATGCAGCCGGAAGCGTTTCGCCGCTGGTTCCTGATTGCGATGATCCTGCTCGGAATCTATCTCACGGGCAGCGCCCTCTATAATATGTCGGTATCGTGAGACGTTTGATTCAGCACCGTCATTCGCATGGCCTGGATTCCCTCCGCCGTCATTCCGGGGCGCGCCTCTTTCTTGGCGCGAGCCCGGAATCCATACTCCCGATGGTGGTTATGGATTCCGGGCCTGCGCCAAGAGGCGCATCCCGGAATGACGAGGGTGAGCGTAATCGCACCCTCAAAACGCCGAATAGCCGCCGTCGATCACAAAGCAGTCGGCGGTGTGGTAGGACGACGCCCGGCTCATGAGATAGACGGCGATGCCGCCGAAATCCGCGGGCTCGCCGAACCGCCGCATCGGAATGCGCGGCATCACGGCGCCGACGAATTTTTCGTCCGCCAGCAACTTTGCGGTCATGTCGCTCTTGATCCAGCCGGGCAGGATGGCGTTGGCCGTCACACCGTGCCGCGCCAGTTCGACGCCGAGGGCGCGGACCAGCGCGTTGATGGCGGCCTTGGTGCCGGCGTAGTGCTCGTTGCGCGCGGTGCCGAACAGCGAGGCAAGGCTCGAGGTCGCGACCAGCCGGCCGAATGGATCGCCCGATGCCGCGCGCTCTGTCATGTGACGCGCCGCGGCCTGGAATACGTGGAACACGCCGTCGAGATTGGTGGCAAACATCTTGCGCCACTCTTCCTCGGTCCGGTCGATGAACGCACGACGGCCGCCGCCGCCGATGCCGGCATTGGCGAAGCAGCCGTCGACCCGGCCGAACCGGTCGAGCGTCGCTCTCATGGTGTCCCTGACCGCGGCGGGATCGCTGACGTCGCAGACCCGCGTGTCGACCTTGCCGGCGGAGCCGGCCATGGTGGCCGCGGCCGCGCTGTTCTTGTCGCTGTTGCGGCCCCAGATCGAGACGTCGCACCCGGCGGTGGCGAGCGCCTGCGCGATGCCGAGGCCGATGCCGCCATTGCCGCCGGTGATGACCGCGACGCGGCCGGAAAGATCGAAAAGATTCATGGTGTTTCCTTTGGCGTTTCCCTCGGCATTCCCTTGGACGTTTCAATCTAGTCTGGCCTGCACCGGATGGCGGTCAGATGGTCGACGCCAACCATGGACAACGGCGCCTTAAAAATCAAATATGGCCGCGAGAGTTCAAATTTGACCTTCCGCGCCAGGCGGCAACGCGGCCCAAAAGGGTGAGGAAACAATGCAGTTCAAGCACATTACGCTGGAATTCGATGGTGCTGTCGGCATTCTCAGGCTCGACCACCAGGAGGTCATGAACGCGGTGTCGATCGACATGCTGGGCGGTCTTGCCGAAGCGCTCGATGCGATCGACGACAGGCGGGCGGAAGTGCGCTGCCTCGTCATCACCGGGGCCGGCCGCGCGTTCTGCACCGGCGCCAATCTGCAGGGCCGCAACAACCAGAAGCCCGGCAAGAGCAACGCCGGCGCGGCGCTCGAAACCGCGTTCCATCCGTTCCTGCGCCGTCTGCGCAACCTGCATTGCCCGATCGTCACCTCGGTCAATGGACCCGCGGCCGGCGCCGGCATGAGCTTCGCGCTGATGGGCGACATGATCCTGTGCGCGCGCTCTGCCTATTTCCTGCAGGCGTTCCGCCGCATCGGCCTCGTGCCGGACTGCGGATCGACCTGGCTGTTGCCGCGGCTGATCGGCAAGGCGCGTTCGGTCGAGCTGTCGCTGATGGGCGAACGGCTTCCGGCCGAAAAGGCGCTGGAATGGGGCCTGGTCAACCGTGTGTATGACGATGCGGCGCTGATGGAGGAGACCATGAAGCTCGCCAATGAACTCGCCCACGGCCCGACCGTTGCATTGTCGCTGATCCGCAAGCTTTATTGGGACAGCCCGGACAATTCGTTCGAGGATCAGCTCAACCTCGAATTCGAATCGCAGCGTATGGCGGGCGCGACGGAGGATTTCAAGGAAGGCGTCACCGCGTTCCTGGAGAAACGTCCCGCCAGGTTCAAGGGCAAATGATGCAGGCGGAGCTCGGCCGCGGCGTCGTCTCGTGGTATCCGGGGGCCACCGGCGTCACCGGTGCCGTCAGGCTTTCGGGCGGCGCCAGCCAGGAAACCTGGTCGTTCGACATCGTCCATCCCGATGGCACGATCGGCGCGATCCTGCGGCGCGCGCCGACCGGGTATGGCGCGGCGCCGACTCGCGCGGCCGGGCTCGATGCCGAGGCGACGCTGATGCAGCTTGCCCATGATTGCGGCCTGCCGTCGCCGCGTGTGTTGCATGTGCTGCGCCCGCAGGACGGGCTCGGGACCGGTTTCATCATGCAGCGGATCGAGGGCGAAACCATCGCGCGCAAGATTCTGCGCGACGAGAAGTTTGCCAAGGCGCGCCCGATGCTGGCGCGGCAGCTCGGCGAGGTCGTGGCCGGTATCCACGGACTGCCCTTGTCGCGATTGCCCGAACTGCGCCGCATGACGGCAGCGAAGGAGATCGCCGAACTCGAGCGCGACTACCGCAGCTTTGAACGGCCGCGGCCGGTGTTCGAATTGGCGCTGTGCTGGCTGCGCGACCATGACCCCGGTCCGGCCCGCGAGATGACGCTGGTGCACGGCGATTTCCGTCACGGCAATCTCGTCGTCGGTCCCGAGGGCGTTCGCGCGGTGCTCGACTGGGAGCTCGCCCATTTCGGCGACCCGATGGAAGATCTCGGCTGGATCTGCGTCAATTCCTGGCGCTTCGGCGAGATCGACAAGCCGGTCGGCGGTTTTGGCACGCGCGAGCAATTATTTGCAGGCTACCAATCCACCGGCCGCCGCGCCGACCCTGAGCGCGTGACGTTCTGGGAGGTGATGGGCACGCTGCGCTGGGGCGTGATGTGCTGCGGCATGATGCAGCGCTTCCGCAGCGGGCCTGAGCATTCGATCGAACGCGCGATGATCGGCCGGCGCGCATCGGAAACCGAAATCGATCTGCTGCGGCTATTGGCGCCGAGAAAGTGAGCTGGCGATGCTGGATGAGCCGACACCCGTCGAATTGGTCAAGGCGGTCGCCGACTTCCTGCGCAACGATATCGCGCCCGTCATCAGCGGGCATAACGCGTTCAAGCTGCGGGTCTCGATCAACGCGCTCGATCTGGTAACACGCCAGTTGACGCTGCAGGCCGGCGGCGAGGCCACTGAGGCCGAGCGGCTCGCGCAACTGCTGGCGATTCAGGGCCCGCTCGGCGAGCTCAATCGCGCGCTCGCCGAACGGATCGCGAAAGGCGAGGTCGATCTGCAAACGCCGGGCCTTGCCGCTCATCTGTGGCAGACCACCCTGGACAAGCTCGCAGTCGATCAGCCGAACTATGCGTCATACCGAAGGGAGCTGGAGAGAAAGGGATAGTGGCTGCATCCGGGCTACGCAAATTGACGCAATGACAAGAAGGCCGATGCTCTTACTACGGAAAAACAACGGGAGCGAACATGGACTTGAAATTTTCCAGGGTCACGCGCAAGGGGCCGGTCACGATCGTGACGCTGTCGCGCCCCGAGGTCTACAACGCGCTGCACACCGACGCGCATTTCGAGCTGAACCGGGTGTTCGACGACTTCTGCGCCGACCCGGCGCAATGGGTCGCCATCGTCACCGGCGCCGGCGATAAGGCGTTCTGCGCCGGCAATGATCTGAAATGGCAGGCCGCCGGGGGCAAGCGCGGCTGGGACAAGGGCGGCTTTGCCGGGCTGACATCGCGCTTCGACTGCGACAAGCCGATCATCGCTGCCGTCAACGGTGTCGCGATGGGCGGCGGCTTCGAGATTGCGCTCGCCTGCGATCTCATCATTGCCGCGGAGAACGCCACCTTTGCGCTGCCGGAGCCGCGCGTCGGGCTCGCCGCGCTTGCCGGCGGACTGCAGCGATTGCCGCGGCAGATCGGACTGAAACGCGCCATGGGGATGATCCTGACCGCGCGCCATGTCGGCGCCCGCGAAGGTCATGAGCTCGGCTTTGTCAACGAGGTGGTTCCGCAGGGCGAGGCGCTGGCGGCGGCCGAGCGCTGGGCGGAGACCATCTGCAAGAACAGTCCGATGTCGATCCGCGCCTCCAAGCAGGCGATCCAGAAGGGCCTTGCGGTGTCGCTCGAGCAGGCCATTACCGAGCAGCGCGACTATGCGGCGGTGAAGGCGATGGCGGCGTCGCAGGACTATATCGAGGGACCGAAGGCGTTTTCGGAAAAACGCCCGCCGCAATGGCAGGGGAAGTGATCTTCGATCGTCGCACAAACCATCGTGGCTTAAGAAAACGATCTTTCGGGAGAGACTGCCATGGATTTTGCATTGCCGGCCGACCTCGTTGCCTATCTCGATGAACTCGACCGCTTTATCGCCCGTGAGATCAAGCCGATCGAGGATGCCGACGACAACATTCGGTTTTTCGATCATCGCCGGGAATGGGCGCGCACCGATTTCGACAAGGGTGGGCTGCCACGGCACGAATGGGAAGCGCTGCTGCGAAAGGTGAAGAACCTCGCCGACGCCGCCGGGCATCTGCGTTTTGCGATTCCAAAACGGTATGGCGGCAAGGACGGCTCCAATCTCTGGATGGCCGTGATCCGCGAGCATTTTGCCGCCAAGGGTCTTGGCCTGCACAATGATCTGCAGAACGAGCATTCGATCGTCGGCAATCTTCCCCTGGTCACCATGCTCGACCGCTATGGCCGCGACCACCAGAAGGCGATGATCGAAGGCTCGATATCAGGGAAATACCGCATCACCTTCGGCCTCACCGAGCCCGAGCACGGCTCGGACGCCACCCATATGGAAACCAGGGCGCTGACGGCGACGCGTGACAACGTCAAGGGCTGGGTGATTAACGGCGAGAAGATGTGGACCACCGGCATGCATGTCGCGACCCATTGCGCGCTGTTTGCCCGCACCTCCGGCAATGACGGCGATGCCCGCGGCATCACCTGTTTCCTGGTGCCGGCCAAGAGCGATGGCGTCAAGGTCGAGGAGTATATGTGGACCTTCAACATGCCGACGGATCATCCGCGCGTCAGCTTCACCGACGTGTTCGTGCCGGAGGATGCGCTGTTCGGCGAGGTCGGGCGCGGGTTGTCGCTGGCGCAATGTTTTGTCCATGAGAACCGGATTCGGCAGGCGGCGAGTTCGCTCGGCGCGGCGGTCTACTGCATCCAGGAGAGCGTGAAATATGCCCGCGAACGCAAGCCGTTTGGCCGGGAACTGGCGGAAAACCAGGCGATCCAGTGGCCGCTGGTGGAACTGGCGACCCAGGCGGAAATGCTGCGGCTGCTGATTCGCAAGACCGCATGGGAGATGGACCAGCTCACCCAGGCGCAGGTCGAGCACACGCTGTCTGACAAGGTCTCGATGTGCAATTTCTGGGCGAACCGGCTGTGCTGCGAGGCCGCTGACCGCGCCATGCAGGTCCATGGCGGCATGGGCTATTCGCGCCACAAGCCGTTCGAGCACATCTACCGCCATCACCGCCGCTACCGCATCACCGAAGGCAGCGAGGAAATCCAGAAACGCAAGGTCGCGGGATTTTTGTTCGGCTACATGGGAGCGGGGAAGCATTAAGACGCAGGGATAACATCACCGTTATGGTGAGCCGAAGGGTCGCGCGAACGTGCGCCCGGATGATTGCGAAGCGACCCAACCCGTGCGTCATTCCGGGGCGCGCCTCTTGGCGCGAGCCCCGAATCCATACTCCCGATCGTGGTTATGGATTCCGGGCCTGCGCCAAGCGGCGCATCCCGGAATGACAAAGACTGGATTGGTTCGCTTGCGCTCGCAATGACGGTGTCGACCTAATTCACCTGCCGATCCTTACCCGCCCAATAGGGGTCGCGCAGATGACGGCGCAGGATCTTGCCCGAGGCATTGCGCGGCAGCGCCTCGATGAAGTCGACCGTCTTTGGCGTCTTGAAGCCGGCGATGCGCTCGCGGGTGAAGTTGATGATCTCGGTTGGCGTCGCCGCCTTTCCGGCCTTCATCACCACGACCGCCTTGACGGCTTCGCCCCATTTGTCGTCGGGCACGCCGACCACGGCGACTTCGGCGACGTCGGGATGGTCGCAGATCGCGCTTTCGACCTCGGCGGGGTAGATGTTTTCGCCGCCGGAGATGATCATGTCCTTGATGCGGTCGTGGATATAGAGATAGCCGTCCTTGTCCATGTAGCCGGCGTCGCCGGTGCGCAGCCAGCCGTCGCTGCCAAGCGTCTTCGCGGTGGCTTCCGGCAAATTCCAGTAGCCCGCCATGTTCGAACCGGACCGCGTCGCGATTTCGCCGACTTCACCCGGCGGCAATTTGTTGCCGTCGGCATCGAGGATCGCAAGTTCAACGCCCGGCAGCGCCTTGCCGGCCGAGCGCATCCGGTCCAGCCCCTCGACATGGTCTTCCGGCGCCAGCGCCACGATGGTGCCGGTGGTCTCGGTCATGCCGTACATCTGCACGAAGCCGCATTTGAACACCTCGATGCACTCCTTGAGCAGTGCTGCCGGAATCGGCGAGGCGCCATAGAGCATGTAGCGCAACCGGGAGAAATCGACCTGACGTGCCCGCGGCTGACGCACCACGAATTGCATCGCGGCCGGCACCATGAACAGCTTGGTGATGCCGGACTGCTCGAAGAAATCCAGCACCTTGGTCGGATCGAATTCGCGCGCGATCACGCCCCTGGCGCCATGGTAGACGCCGAGCACGCCCCAGCCGGAGCCGCCGATATGGAATACCGGCATCGCCACCAGCGAGACATCGTCCTCGGTCCACTTGTTCCAGTCCGGCCGTTCGCCGGCGCCGGCCCGCACCAGCGACAGGAAATTCGCATGCGACAGCATCGCGCCCTTCGGTTTGCCGGTGGTGCCGGAAGTATAGAGCTGGATCGCGATATCCCGCGGGGTGATGTCGACCCCGGGGTCGTCGGCGCTCTGCGCATGGTGCCAGGCGGCATAGTCCTGCCATTCCGGCGCGCCGCCTTCGGTGGTGATGACGGTACGGACGCTGGGCAGTTGCGCCCTGATATTGCGGACCTGCGTGATGAATTCAGGTCCGACAAACAGCACCGGCGCCCTGCAGTCTTCGACGATGAAGGCGATCTCGGGGCCGGCCAGCCGCCAGTTCACCGGCGCCATCACCACATTGGCCTTCATCGCGCCGAGCAGCAGTTCGAAATAGATATCGCTGTTCTTGCCGAGATAGGCGATCCGTTCGCGCGGCCTGACGCCGAGGGCCTTCAGCCCGTTGGCGACCCGATTGGTGTTGGCATTGAGCTCGATAAAACTGGTGTGCCGGCCTTCGAACTCGAAGACGGTGGCATTGCCGCGGCCTTTCGCCTGGGCGCGGACCATGTCGGCCAGGTTTGCCGATTCATCTGCAATGGACATGTTTCCCCTTGGAAGGTGCTGGTTGTTTTGGTGGCGTCGTCCCGGCCAAGCGAAGCGCGAGCCGGGACCCATACGCCGTGCAATTTCAATTTAGCACGCTGGCAGCCGGCTTTCGCAAACAACTAGCGCTGGGGTTATGGGTCCCCGCGTTCGCGGGGACGACTAGCCCGGATATCTCACGCTAATAGGCGCATCGGGACGCCGAATCAGCGAAAGTAGTTGTGCAGCAACATCTTTCGAGCGATTCGAGGAGC
>JBDTKD010000400.1:0-4428 GCA_039935515.1 Bradyrhizobium sp. | reverse complement strand
GCCATGGAGCGCGTTGGTACCAGCGCCGGCGCGATGCGGCAACCGTGCTTACTTCCCCCTCTCCCACTCTTGCGGGGGAGGGAGCAGATCCCGCCGGTCACAGCACCTTTCTGATCCAGTTGTGCGGGTCGGCCGTGCGACCGTACTGGATGTCGACCAGCTTCTGGCGCAGCCCCATGGCGACCGGGCCGGCCGCGCCGCCGCTGACCAGAAAATCGCCGCTCGCCGAACGCACCTTGCCGATCGGCGAGATGACGGCCGCGGTGCCGCAGGCGAAGGCCTCTTTCAGCTTGCCGCTGGCGGCGTCCAGGCGCCACTGGTCGATCGTGTAGGCCTCCTCGCGCACGCGCGTGCCGGAATCCTTCGAAAGCGCAATGATCGAATCGCGGGTGATGCCTGGCAGGATGGTGCCGAGCGGCGGCGTCAGTAGCGAACCGTCGTCGAACGCGAAGAAGACGTTCATGCCGCCGAGTTCCTCGATGTAGCGGCGCTCGACCGCATCGAGGAAAACGACCTGATCGCAGCCGTGATCGATGGCCTCCGCCTGCGCGCGCAGGCTCGCGGCGTAATTGCCGCCGCATTTGACGGCGCCGGTGCCGCCGATCGCGGCGCGCGTGTAGTTCTCCGACACCCAGATCGACACCGGCGCAGGTCCGCCCTTGAAATAGGAGCCGACCGGCGAGGCGATGACGGCGAAGATGTATTCCGAGGAAGGCTTCACGCCGAGGAAGACCTCGTTCGCGATCATGAAGGGCCGCAAATAGAGACTGCCTTCGCCGTCCGGCATCCAGGCCCGGTCGATGCGCACGAGCTGCTCGACCGCTTCGATGAACACGGGCTCGGGCACCGGCGCCATGGCCATGCGCTCGGCCGAATTCCGGAAGCGGCGGGCGTTGACGTCGGGGCGGAACAGGTTCACCCCGCCGTCGTCGCGCTTGTAGGCCTTGAGGCCCTCGAAAATCTCCTGCGCGTAATGCAGGACGGCGGTGGCCGGATCGAGCGGGAAATTGGCGCGGGATTCGACCCGCGCGCCATGCCAGCCCTTCGCCTGATTGTAGCGGACCACCGCCATGTGATCGGTAAAAATCCGGCCGAAGCCGGGGTCCACGAGCCTTGCCGCACGCTCCTGTTCGGACGTCGGGGCCGCCGCCGGCCGGATTTCGAATTTCAGCCAGGCGGCGCCATCGATCTGATCGAACGAAACTCCCATGGGCTCTCTCCCGGATTGACGCAGTCCGCGCCCAAGCGGCGGCGTGATGGTTTTGACCCCTGACCCTCGCTCGCCCGGTCTTTTTAGGCCGGTTTCCGCTTTGGCGGAACGCGCGAAGTCCAGTATGTTTGCCGCGATGCCGCTCGACAATTGCGCGGTAGTCCAATTCGCAGCCGGCGCCGCAGCTTGCGGCCTTGGCGGTCACTCGGAATGTCGCCGACCTCGGATACGACTTAATATTTCACAGCGACTGGCAGATTTGTAACATTGAACCCAAGATATGTCAATATGGCTGACATAAATTTCTCAGGCCCGTCGCGCGACCTCGATTCGAGGGAGCCAGGCCGCGCCGCCGCCCCGCGCGCCGGCGATTTGCGCTGGGATATCATCGAGCTGCTATTCTTCGCCTATCGGGATTTCGTCGGCGACGCCGATCATGAGCTGGAAGCCTTCGGGTTTGGCCGCGCGCATCACCGGGTGATGCATTTTGTCCACCGCTATCCCGGCCTCAAGGTGGCCGATCTGCTCGATGTGCTGCGCATCACCAAGCAATCGCTGGGACGGGTTCTCAAGCAATTGCTCGATGAAGGGTATATCGTGCAGCGGACCGGCAACAACGACCGGCGCCAGCGCCTTCTTTTTGCCACCGCCAAGGGTGAGGCGCTGGTGGCAAAGCTGGCCGGCCTGCAGACCACCCGCATCAATCGCGCGCTGGCGGAGATCGGACCGTCCGGCGCCGATACGGTCCGCCAGTTCCTGCGCGCGATGATCGATCACGACGATCCCGACAAGGTGCTGGAGACCATCCTCAAGCCCGCCAATCCAACTGCAAAGGAATGATCTTGGCCCAGGCTGCAACCCTCGTTCAACCGCCGCCGCAACCGGCCGACGACGCCCCGCATCTGCTGCTGGTCGACGACGACCGCCGGATCCGCGATCTGCTGTCGCGCTTTCTCTCCGGCGAAGGCTATCGCGTCACCACCGCGATGAGCGCCAAGGACGCCCGTGCCAAGCTGCTCGGCCTGCATTTCGATATGCTGATCCTCGACGTGATGATGCCCGGCGAAACCGGGTTCGAGCTCGCCCGTTTCATCCGCACCTCGTCGTCGGTACCGATCATCATGCTGACGGCGCGCCATGAGGCGGAAAGCCGGATCGAGGGCCTGCAAATCGGCGCCGACGATTATGTCGCCAAGCCGTTCGAGCCGCGCGAGCTGCTGCTGCGGATCGGCAATATCCTGAAGCGCAGCGCACCGCCGCCGGTGGAAATGCTGGAACAGGTCGCGTTCGGACCCTACCTCTTCCATCTCGAGCGCGGCGAATTGCGCCAGAAAGAGGAAGTGATCCATCTCACCGATCGCGAACGCGACATGCTGCGCATCCTCGCCCAGGCGCGGGGCGAGACGGTGCCGCGCGGGGCGCTCACCGGCAACGGCACCGTCAACGAACGCGCGGTGGACGTGCAGATCAACCGCCTGCGGCGCAAGATCGAGCACGATCCCGCCAACCCGCTGTTCCTGCAGGCGGTACGCGGCATCGGCTATCGCCTGGTCGCATCGCCTTGAACCGGGAAGACCGCCCGTGAACCTGATCTGTGAATCCTGATCGATGAGCACGCTCGACACCGGCCTTACGCTGATCCGCACCGCCGCCGGCCGCGTCTCCGCGGCCAATGGCTGGATGGGCAACGCGTTCAAGGCCTGGATGCCGACCGGCCTTTATGCCCGCGCGCTGCTGATCATGATCGTGCCGATGGTGGTGCTGCAGTCGGTGGTGGCGTTCGTGTTCATGGAGCGGCACTGGAACACGGTGACGCGGCGCCTGTCGGCCTCGGTGGTGCAGGACATCGCCGGCCTGATCGACGTCTACAAGGGCTATCCGCAGGACAAGGACCGCTCGCAGCTGCGGCGCATCGCCCAGCAACGGCTCAATTTGGTGGTCGATTTCCTGCCGGTGGGCGACATGCCCCCGCCTGGCCCGAAGCCGTTTTTTTCGCTGCTCGACCAGTCGCTGTCGGTGCAACTCGGGCGCCAGATCGGCAGGCCGTTCTGGATCGATACCGTCGGCAATTCCAATCTCGTCGAAATCCGCATTCAGCTTGACGACGCGGTGATGCGCATCTTCGCCCAGCGCAGCGCCGCCTACGCCTCGAATTCGGAGATCTTCCTGTTCTGGATGGTCGGCACCTCGTCGATCCTGCTGATCGTCTCGGTGCTGTTCCTGCGTAACCAGATCAAGCCGATCCTGCGGCTGGCCGATGCCGCCGAGAGCTTTGGCAAGGGCCGCGATGCGCCGAACTTCCGGCCCCGCGGCGCGCGGGAAGTGCGCCGCGCCGCGCAGGCGTTCCTCGAGATGAAATCGCGCGTCGAGCGCTCGATCGAGCAGCGCACCGCGATGCTGGCCGGAGTCTCCCACGACCTGCGCACCATCCTGACCCGCTTCAAGCTCGAACTCGCGCTGATCGGCGACAGTCCGGAAGTCGAGGGCATGCGCAAGGATGTCGACGAGATGTCCGGCATGCTCGAGGCCTACCTTGCCTTCGCCCGCGGCGACGGCGGCGAGCACGCGCAGCCGACCGACATGACGCAGGCGCTGGAGGAACTGCGCAGCGACGCCGAGCGCAACGGCCACACCGCCACCGTATCGTTTCACGGCCTGCCGGTGGTGACGGTGAAGCCAGCCTCGTTCAAACGCTGCCTCGGCAATCTGGTATCGAACGCGGCGCGGCACGCCAACGCGATCTCGATCAGCGGCCACCGCGACCACCGCTATTTGACCGTGATGGTCGACGATGACGGGTCGGGCATTCCGCAGCAGATGCGCGAGGAAGTGTTCAAGCCGTTCCTGCGGCTCGACGACGCCCGCAACCAGGACGAAGGCGGCACCGGGCTTGGCCTTGCGATTGCCCGCGACATCGCGCGTTCGCACGGCGGCGACATCATGCTCGGCGACAGCCCGATGGGCGGACTTCGCGCCACGGTGCGCATACCGGTCTAGCGACGGAGCACTATGGCCGCATCGATCGAGACGCGGCCAGTGGCCGCTCCTCGGGATGAGATCTCAACCCTCGTGGTGAGGAGCGCCGCAGGCGCGTCTCGAACCATGAGGCCCGGTCGCACTCCACGCCGGGAAGGAATCGAGAGGGCCAGGCGACTTCCAAGCGCCGTAAAGCAAGCCCCGCACAAAACCGCTATCCTCGGCTCGTCCGATTCTCTCGC
>JBDTKD010000399.1:0-4079 GCA_039935515.1 Bradyrhizobium sp. | reverse complement strand
AGCCGGCCGAGCAGGGTCCGCAGCAACCCGCCGACGACAAAGACCCCGAAAATGACCAGGGGATTGAACAGCATGTCGATACGGCCCTCGCCGCCGCCGAAGCTTTGCTGCGGCTCGGGCGCCGGCAGCGGCTCGCCATTGACAACGGCGATGATGCGGTCGACCCCGGCGGAAATTCCACCGGCGAAATCACCGGTCCTGAATTTCGGCGTGATGATCTCATCGATGATGCGCCTTGCCGCGACATCGGTCAGCGCCCCCTCAAGACCGTAGCCGGTTTCGATGCGAAGCTTGTGGTCGTCCTTGGCGACGAGCAGGATGACGCCGTCGTCGACCTTCCTGCGCCCGATCTTCCAGGCCTCCGCGACCCGGATCGAATATTGCTCGATGGCTTCCGGCGCCGTGGTCGGCACGATCAGCACCGCGATCTGGCTGCCTTTCCTCGCCTCGAAATCCTTCAGCTTCCGCGTCAGCGCGGCGATGTCGGCACTACTCAGCGTACCGGTCTGATCGACCACCTGGCCGGTGAGCGGCGGCACCGCCACGTCGGCCGATGCCGCAAACGCCCAGCACAACAGCAGCGCAACAAGGGAGGCTCTTGCAGCGTTCATCGCGGACAATCGGTTGCCGAACTATTTGGCCGGCGCGGCCGGCGCGGCTGGGGCCGGATTGAAATCGACCTTCGGTGCGGTCGAAAGCTCCTTTTCGTTGTCGACCGTGAAGTTCGCCTTCTCCTTGTACCCGAACGCCATCGCCGTCAAATTGGTCGGGAACGAGCGAATGGTCACGTTAAAATCCTGCACCGTCTTGATATAGCGGTTGCGGGCGACCGTGATGCGGTTTTCGGTGCCTTCCAGCTGCGCCATCAGATCGCGAAACAGCGCATCGGATTTGAGCTGGGGATAGTTCTCCGTCACCACCAGCAGCTTCGACAGCGCGCTGGTCAGTTCGCCCTGCGCCGCCTGGAATTTCGCGAACGCGCCGGGGTCGTTGATCAGCTCCGGCGTCGCCTGGATGCTGCCGACCTTGGCGCGGGCATTGGTGACCCCGAGCAGCACGTCCTTTTCCTGCTGCGCAAAGCCCTTCACCGAGTTGACGAGATTGGGCACGAGGTCGGCGCGGCGCTGATACTGGTTGAGGACCTCGGACCAGGCCGACTTGACCTGTTCGTCATTGGTTTGGATCGCGTTGTAGCCGCAATTGGTCAGGCTCAAGGTCGCCAGCGCCACCAGCACGGTCCAAAGTCTGCGCATCGAAATCTCCCTCCATGATTTGCCGCAGCGTAGCAGAAGGATCGCACGCGGGCTGCAGCTTTTTGCCGCCGTCATTCGCGCCGAATTCGTAGCCCGGATGGAGCGCAGCGCAATCCGGGAATCGCGATGCGGACGGAGCTGGGCTGCATCCTTCGAGACGCGGCCAAGTGGCCGCTCCTCAGGATGAGGTCTCGTTCCCTGGACGAGGTGCCAGACCCTCATGGTGAGGAGCGCGGCGACGCCGCGCGTCTCGAACCATGAGGCTACCGACGCTGACACGCCCGTGCGGCCTTGGCTTCCCGGATGGCCTGCCAGATCTTGACCGGCGTCAGCGGCGTGTTGAGGGTCTTGATGCCGAGCTCGTCGAGCGCGTCCATCACGCCGTTGGTGATGCAGGGCGGACCGCCGATCGCACCGGATTCACCGCAGCCCTTGGCACCGAGCGGATTGGTGCGGCAGGGCGCGGAATCGTCCAGCGTGACCGCGATCGGCGGAATATCGTCGGCGCGCGGAACGCAGTAATCCTGGTAGCTTGCGGTCAGCAATTGCCCATCGGCATCGTAGGATACGCCCTCATAGAGCGCCTGTCCGATGCCTTGCGCGACTCCGCCGTGAACCTGTCCGGTCACCAGCATCGGATTGACCGCGACGCCGACGTCGTCGACCGTGGTGTAGCGCACCACCCGGCTGACGCCGGTCTCCGGATCGATCTCGACTTCGCAGATATGCGTTCCGTTGGGCCAGCTCGGGCCGTCGACTTCGCCCTCGCTGTCCACGCTCAGGCGCGTGCCATTTTCCTTTTTCGCGATATCGAACAAGCCGATCCGCCGGTCGGTGCCCACCACCGTAAGCCAGCCATCGCGATATTCGATGTCCTCGACGGAAGCTTCGAGCAGGCTCGAGGCCTTCTCGCGGGCTTTCGCGATCAGATCGCTGGTCGACACCGCCACCGCGGTGCCGCCGACGAACAGCGAACGCGAGCCGACACTGCCGAATCCGGTGGCGAGATCGGTGTCGCCCTGCACCACGTCGATCCTGTCGATCGGAATGCCGAGCGAGGCCGCGATCATCTGCGAGTAGGTAGTCTGCAATCCCTGCCCCATCGCCTGCGTGCCCGAATGCAGGATGATGCGCCCTTCCGCGGTCGCATGCAGGCTGACCTTTTCGGTGTGCGCGCGCCCGCCGGTCCATTCGATGTAGCTGGTCAGGCCGCGGCCATAGAGCAACCCCTTTTTCTTCGCGGCCTTCTTGCGCGCGGCAAAGCCATCCCAGTCCGCGAGCTCGGTGGCGCGCTCCAGCATGTGCGCGAAGGCACCACTGTCGTAGACCTGGCCAACCGCATTGGTGTAAGGCAGTTGTGCCGGCTTGATGTAGTTCGCTTTTCGGATCGCGCGCGGGTCCATGCCGATCTGGCGCGCCGCCGCATCCATCAGCCGCTCGACGATGAACACGCCTTCCGGCCGGCCCGCGCCGCGATAGGCGCCGACCGGCGCGGTGTTGGTCATGACCGCCTTGACCTCGTAGTGAACGAGCGGAAGGTCGTACACGCCGGACTGAACGAAGGGGCCGAGCACCAGCGGAATGATGGTGCCGGCGCCGGAGATATAAGCCCCGGTGCCGCCGAGCGAGCGCACCCGATAGGCCTGGACGCGTCCTTTGGCGTCGAGCGCGAATTCACCCGTCGAGGTCAGATCGCGGCCATGGGTGCCGCCGACGAACTCATCGGTGCGGTCGCCGCGCCAGCGGATCTTGCGGTCCAATTTGACCGCTGCGTAAGCGACGATGCCGTCCTCCGGATAGAGGCTGGTCTTCTGGCCGAAGCCGCCGCCGATATCGCCGACCAGCACGCGCACGCTTTCCTTCGGCCGCTTCAGCACGGCTTCGGCCAACAGGTCGCGGGTCGAGCCCGGAGTCTGCGACTGCACATACAGAGTGAGCCGTCCGGATTTCTTTTCCACCTCGGCGATGGTGCTGCGCGGCTCCATCGCGGAAGGGACCAGCCGCTGGCTGACCAGATCGAGCGAGACTACATGCGCGGCCTTGGCGAAAGCTGCCTCGACCGCGGCGGCATCGCCGTAGCTCATCGCGGCCACGATGTTGTCAGGCACCTCCGCCCACACCGCCGGCGCGCCCGGCTTGATCGCCTCGGCAGGATCGATCACCGATGGCAGCACTTGATATTCGACCGCAATCGCCTCCGCCGCGGTCTGTGCGGCGACCCGCGACGTCGCCACTACCGCCGCCACCGGTTCGCCGGCAAAGCGCACCACCTCATGGGCCAACAGCCGGCGCGGCGGCGTTGTCATCGGCGAACCATCGGGCCGCTGGAACACCAGCAATGTCGGAAGAGTGCCGATATCGTCGGCGATCAGATCGGCGCCGGTATAGACCGCCTCGACGCCCTTCAGCTCCGATGCGGCCTTGCGGTCGATCGACACGATCCTGGCATGGGCATGGGGCGAGCGCAGCAGGTGCAACCACAGTGCGCCGTCTTCCGGCTTGTCGTCGATGAACTGCCCCTTCCCGGTGAGCAGCCTCTGGTCTTCAAGACGCTTGATCGGCTGGCCCGCACCAAAACGCAAATCGCCGGGAAGAATATTCATCAGTTTGTCCTTCGAGTCTCTTTGTGGGATTTGCAGCGGGTTTTAGCGGATTTTCCGACCGAAACAACCAACGCTGTCATTCCGGGATGCGCCCCTTGGCGCAGGCCCGGAATCCATACTCACGATGGTGGTTATGGATTCCGGGTTCGCTCGCTTTGCTCGCGCCCCGGAATGGTCGGGGTTGCGGTCGCACGCAGCGGCGTAGCCCGGATGCAGCGCAGCG
>JBDTKD010000398.1:0-8405 GCA_039935515.1 Bradyrhizobium sp. | reverse complement strand
ATCCTCGGGTTGCAGCATCCGCGCCTGCTCCTTCTCGCTCGGCACCACCGGCCGCAGCTTCAGGATCGGGGTCGCGACCTCGCCGGGCGACAGGCAGCACGCCCGCAGGCCGTTGACGCATTCATCCATGTTGAACGAGTGGGTCAATGCCAGCACCGCGTGCTTGGTGGTGGTGTAGGCGGGCCCGGGCATTTTCGATACGTGACGGCCGGCCCAGGATGCGACGTTGATGATGCAGCCGTCCTGTTGCCGGCGCATCGCCGGCAGCACCGCACGCATGCAGTACAAGACGCCGTTCAGATTGATCTCGACCAGTTTGTCCCAGCCCTCGAGTTCCATGTCGGCCCAGCTGCGCTTCGGCACATTGATACCGGCGCTGTTGACCAGGAGATCGATGCAGCCGTGGCCGTTGAGGATATGCTCCGCCGCCTTGTTGACATCGGACTTCTTGCTGACATCGAGCGCCAGCGCCTCGGCCTTGCCGCCGCGCTTCGCAATCTTCGCCACCACGGCATCCAGCGCATCCTGGCGCCGCCCCGACAGCACAACGATCCAGCCGTCCGCCGCCAGCGCCTCCGCACCGGCCTCGCCAATGCCGCTGCCGCCACCCGTCACCCAAGCCACCCGTTTCCCGTTATTGGTCATGCAAACCGTCTCCGTTGCTTTGTGAAGGGCGTTTTTGCTATGGAACGCCTTGAGATCTGGCGGCCGATCGGGTGCGATCGCGCGCCCCGCCAGGATGCAATAACGCGACCCGGAACACCATCATGAACGCCAATCTGTTTGCCCGCCTGTTCGACAATCTCGACGACCCCAAACGGCTCGCGATCGAGACCATCGACGGACAGCCTATCAGCTATGGCGACCTCATCGCCCGCGCCGGCCGGATGGCGAACGTGCTGGTGTCGAGGGGTGTCAAGACCGGCGACCGCGTCGCCGCACAGACCGAAAAATCCGTTGCCGGGCTCGTGCTGTACCTCGCCGCGGTGCGGGCCGGTGCGGTCTATCTGCCGCTGAACACGGCCTATACGCTGACCGAACTCGAATATTTCCTGACCGACGCCGAACCGTCGCTGGTGGTGTGCGATCCTGCAAAGGCCGAAGGCATCGGCGCGATTGCCGCCAAGGTCGGGGCCAGGGTTGAGACGCTCGGCGCCGACGGCAAGGGGACGCTGACCGACGCTGCCGCGAAGGCCGATGCGGATTTTGCCACCGTTGCCCGCGCCGACGACGACCTGGCCGCCATTCTCTACACTTCCGGCACCACGGGCCGTTCCAAGGGCGCGATGCTGTCGCATGACAATCTGGCGTCGAACTCGTTCAGCCTAGTCGACTATTGGCGCTTCACCGACAAGGACGTGCTGATCCACGCGCTGCCGATCTATCATACCCACGGCTTGTTCGTGGCAAGCAACGTCACGCTGTTTGCCCGCGCATCGATGATCTTTCTGCCGAAATTCGATCCCGAGCGGGTCATCCGGCTGATGGCGCGCGCAACCGTGCTGATGGGCGTGCCGACCTTCTACACGAGGCTGTTGCAGAGCCCGGCGCTGACCCGCGAAGCCACCAAACATATGCGCCTGTTCATTTCAGGCTCGGCGCCGCTGCTTGCCGACACCCACCGCGAATGGGCCACGCGCACCGGACACGCGGTGCTCGAACGCTACGGCTTGACCGAGACCAACATGAACACCTCAAATCCGTATGACGGCGACCGCGTGCCCGGCGCCGTCGGCCACCCGCTGCCCGGCGTGTCGGTGCGCGTCACCGATCCCGAGACCGGCAAGGAGACCGCGCGCGACAGCGTCGGAATGATCGAGGTCAAGGGACCCAACGTGTTCAAGGGCTATTGGCGGATGCCGGAAAAGACCAGGTCCGAATTCCGCGACGACGGCTTCTTCATCACCGGCGATCTCGGCAAGATCGACCGCAACGGCTATGTCCATATCCTCGGCCGCGGCAAGGACCTGGTAATTTCCGGCGGCTTCAACGTCTATCCGAAGGAAATCGAAAGCGAGATCGATGCCATGCCGGGTGTGGTCGAATCCGCGGTCATCGGGGTTCCGCACGCCGATTTCGGCGAGGGCGTGACGGCCGTGGTGGTCTGCGCCAAGGACGCCGGCGTCGACGAAGCCGCGGTGCTGAAGGCGCTCGATGGCCGGCTGGCGAAATTCAAGATGCCGAAACTGGTGTTCATGGTCGACGAATTGCCGCGCAATGCCATGGGCAAGGTGCAGAAGAACATCCTGCGCAATACCTATTCGGAAATCTACGCCAAGGCGAAGTGAGGCGGCGGCGTTCGCTGCGTTTTTCCGCGCGATCGGGACCGCCGCCTCGGGCTGCGCGGCGAGTTAATCGTTCGTTATTAATAACCAGTTAATCCTTCATTATTGAAAACATGGAATGATGCCGGGTGGTATTCGACCGCTGGGCAACCTCCAGATGATTCATTCTCGCCGGTTTACGCGGACCCGACCCGCGAGCCAGATGTTCAAGGCCGGTAAAGTTATCGTCTCTCCGCGCGATCCGGCGATCGATTGCACCATCATCGATTATGCCGCGGGCGGCGCCAGTCTGGAACTTCGGCATCCGGCCGTGTTGCCGAGTCGATTTGAATTGTTGTGGGCGGGCACCAGCAAGAAGTGCCGGCTGATCTGGAAGGTCGGCAGACGAGCCGGCGTTACATTCTAGGGATCGAGCCGATGCTCAGGCAAACCAGCGAACTCGATGCAGGGGCTGCGTCCGCGTAGGGCGCCGGGATCACGAGCCATGGCCTTTGGAGACCGTAAAAGCGAGCGCGTCGATTTCGACAAGGGCATCCATGTCTACATCATGGGAATCGACGGCACCTGGCGCCGGGATTGCCTGATGATCGACGTATCCCAGACCGGCGCGCGGTTGAGCGTCGAAGGATCGCTCGAAGGGTTGGACCTCAAGGAGTTCTTCCTGCTGCTGTCGTCGACCGGGCTCGCCTATCGCCGCTGCCGGATGGTGCGCCTCGCCGGGGATCAAATCGGCGTCGCCTTTTTGAAGCAAACGTCAGCCAAGAAGAAGTAAGCCGTGAGAATTACAGATCAACAGCGAAATGACACCGACCGTGAAAGGCGGCTGCAAAGCGGTCTGCCAGCCGCCCGGGCTCGAAGGTTGCGTTCGCGTGATTCCGCAAGAAATCCTGCCGGCTAGCACATGCTGGTGCACATCGTCGCAGACCGCCCGGAAAAGATCGCACGGCTCCGGCCGCTGTTGGGACCGGCGCATCGCGTTACTTCGGCGCTGCTCGGCGCTGAAACCAGCATCCCCGCTGAATGCGGCGCGATCATCGCTGCCGCTGACCTGCGGCTTCCCGACAACATCGCGGCGCTGAAAGAGGCCGCGGAAAAATTCGAAACCATACGGCGCAGAGTGTTCGTCATTGAGCAGAAGGTGCGGCTGTCTGCGGCGCAGGCCTACGCGCTCGGCGCCACCCATGTGTTCTTCAATTCCGTCGATCAGCGCTCGCTGCTCCTGGCACTCGCCGATTCCCTCGTCCCGGCCCAATCGGCGGCGCAGACCGACCGGGGCTCATTTGGTGCGGCCTCTGGCGGGGCCGCTTCCCTTGCCGCGATGTTCTCCGCCGTATTAAGTGGCCAACAGGTCGACGTAGCGGACGCGAAGTGTGCCGCAAGCCAGATTGCCGACGCGGTCGCCGAGGACGGTTTTTCGCACTGGCTGGAGACGGTGCGCCGCCATCACGAAGGTACCTACCAGCATTGTCTGCTGGTGACGGGAACGGCGGTCGCCTTCGGCTTGAGCCTGGGACTCGCCAAGGCGGACATCGGCCGGCTGTATCAGGCCGCGATTTTTCACGACATCGGCAAAGCCAAAATTCCACTCGCTGTCCTCGACAAGCCGGGTCGGCTTGACGACCAGGAGCGCGCCCTGATCGAGACGCACTCCGCGGTGGGTTACGATGTATTGAGGGAAACCGGCGGCATCACCGCGGAAATCCTCGACGCGGTCAGGCACCATCATGAATATCTCGACGGCAGCGGATATCCGGATGCACTTTGCGGGGCCAGCATCTCGGACCTGGTTCGAATCCTGACCATTTCGGATATATTTGCGGCGCTGATCGAGGACCGCCGATACAAGCCGAGCATGCCACGCGCCCAGGCCTATGAAATTCTCTGTGGCATGAAGGGAAAACTCGAACGTCCGCTGGTGACCGCGTTTCGCGAAGTGGCCCTGAATTGTTGAACGGGTCAGTTCAAGCGCAGCTACGCAACAATACCGCTTCGATCAACACCCGCCGTTTCATTCGATCACGCGAAAGTTGCACTGCCCTACAGGAGACTTGTCGCAAACCTGCTGCCGACAGTAAAAAGGTGGCATCCGAACGCGATCTCCAGCGTCCGCTTCGACATCGCGTGCGCGACCCTGACGCCGAGCCCCGCGGTCAACAGGCTGGTCGGCATCACCAACACTGCGCCGATCAGGGAAACATAGCCGAGTGCAAATGGCAATTGCAGCGCGGCGACGCCCGGATAATGCGCCGCCGCGGGCCAGCCGGCATAGACATAGCCGAGCGCGCCCGGGATCGAGATCAGAACCGCGAGTGCCGACGAGGTCGCGACCGCCTGGTGGATCGGCCGGCCATAGAACGTCATCAGCAAATTCGAAAACAGGCCGCCACCGATCCCCATCAGGGTGGAGAGAAGCCCAACGATGAAGCCATAGGCCTTCATCAGGGGTCCCCGCGGCAGGTCGTCGCCGAATTTCCAGGTCTCGCGCGCCAGCAGCAGGCGCGCGGCGGCTGAATAGGCCACCATCACGAACACGATCTTGAACAGCCGCTCGGGGGCGTAGCGTGCGGTGACGCTCCCGGCGATCACGCCGATCAGCACCGGCAGCCACCATGCCTTGAGGATATCGCCGTCCACCGCGCCGCGGGCGCGATGGGCGCGATAGGAGCGGATCGAGGTCGGGATGATGATGGCGAGCGACGTTCCGATGCACAGCGGCATCCGCACCTCGACCGGCACGCCGGCAATCCGGAAGCATTCGTAGAATACCGGCACCAGGATGGCGCCGCCGCCGATGCCGAAAACACCTGCGAGAAATCCGGACAGTGCACCCACCGCAACCAGCAGCAGCGCCAGTTCCAGCAATTCGGAGATATCAAGCCCCGCGACCGTCATCTCGGCCTTCCCCCAGCGCGCGCAGCAGCTTCGCGCGTTCATGAATCGTGCTTCAGGCATGCCAGAGCCAACAGCCGCCGCCGAGCTTGTCAATGCCCATGTTTGCAGGGCTCATCCATAGCTGTGAACCAGTATTCGCAAACGGCCGATTTCGCCGTTGCACTCACTGTTTCGACTTCGTAAATAGCATTCATGTACCGCGATCCCGTAGGGGCTTGCGCGGGCCCGCAAACTGTCAAAGCCGCCGATGACCGCCAGGATCGAACGACCGCTTTCGCCGCACCTGCAGACCTACCGCTGGACGCTCACCATGGCGCTGTCCGTCGTCCACCGCATCACCGGCATGGCGCTGTATTTCGGTACCCTTCTGCTGGCGTGGTGGCTGATCGCGGCGGCAACCGGTCCCGCCGCCTATGCCAACGTCCAGGCCTTCACCGGCAGCTTCATCGGCCGGCTGATCGTATTTGGCTACACCTGGGCGCTGCTGCATCATCTGCTCAGCGGCATCCGGCATTTCATCTGGGATCTCGGCTACGGCTTCAAGGCGAGCGAGCGCGAGGGGTTGACCTGGGCCGCGCTGATCGGCGGCATTTCGCTTACGGTGCTGCTGTGGATCATCGCCTATGCGATCGGGGGCGGACGATGAATGGGCAAAACACCCCGGCCGTGAAATCGATGCGCACCCCGCTCGCCCGCGTGCGCAACCTCGGCGCCTCTCATTCCGGCACCTCGGAGTTCTGGCGCCAGCGCGTCACCGCGGTGGCGATGACGCTTTTGATCGTGCCGGTCATCGTGGTGGTGATGATGCTGCTTGGCCGCAATCAGGCCGGCGCCGCGCAGATCCTGGGCTCGCTGCCGATCGCGATCATCCTGCTGCTGTTCATCGTCGCCAGCAGCTGGCACATGAAAATCGGCATGCAGGTGGTGATCGAGGACTATGTGCACAACGAAAAGCTGAAGCTGGCCACCATCATGGCCAACAACTTCTTCTGCATCGCGGTGGCGCTCAGCTCGATCTATGCGATCCTCAAACTGTCATCTGGAGTGTAACCGATGGCCGCAGACGGCAACGGGAAAGCCGCAAATGGCAGCGGTGGCCCCGCCACCAACGGCAAAGCCTATCCAATCGAGGATCACACCTATGACGTCGTCGTGGTCGGCGCCGGCGGCGCCGGGCTGCGCGCGGTGGTCGGCTGCAGCGAGGCCGGCTTGCGCACCGCCTGCATCACCAAGGTATTTCCGACCCGTTCGCACACCGTCGCGGCGCAGGGCGGCATCTCGGCCGCGCTCGGCAACATGCATCCGGACGACTGGCGCTGGCACATGTACGACACCGTCAAGGGGTCGGACTGGCTCGGCGACCAGGACGCCATCGAATACATGGTGCGCAACGCCCCCGAAGCCGTCTACGAACTGGAGCATTGGGGAGTGCCGTTCTCGCGCACCGAGGACGGCAAGATCTATCAGCGGCCGTTCGGCGGCATGACGATCGACTACGGCAAGGCCCAGGCGCAACGCACCTGCGCCGCGGCCGACCGCACCGGCCACGCCATGCTGCACACCATGTATGGCCAGGCGCTGCGCCACGCCGCGGAATTCTACATCGAGTTCTTCGCCATCGACCTGATCATGGACGACCAGGGCGCCTGCCGCGGCGTGGTCGCGCTCAAGCTCGACGATGGCACGCTGCATCGCTTCCGCGCTCAGACCACGATCCTCGCCACCGGCGGATATGGCCGCGCCTACGCGTCCTGCACCTCGGCGCATACCTGTACCGGCGACGGCGGCGCCATGGCGCTGCGCGCCGGACTGCCGTTGCAGGATATGGAGTTCGTCCAGTTCCACCCGACCGGCATTTACGGCTCGGGTTGCCTCATCACCGAGGGTGCGCGCGGCGAAGGCGGCTATCTCGTCAATTCGGATGGCGAGCGCTTCATGGAACGCTATGCGCCGTCGGCAAAAGACCTGGCCTCGCGCGACGTGGTCTCGCGCGCCATGACCATTGAAATTCGCGAAGGCCGCGGCGTCGGCAAGAAGAAGGACCACATCTTCCTGCATCTCGACCATCTCGATCCCAAGGTGCTGCACGAACGGCTGCCGGGCATTTCCGAATCGGCCAAGATCTTCGCCAATGTCGACGTCACCCGCGAGCCGATCCCGATCCTGCCGACGGTGCACTACAATATGGGCGGCATTCCCACCAATTTTCATGCCGAGGTGCTGACCAAGAGCAACGGCGACGACAACGCCATCGTGCCCGGCCTGATGGCGCTCGGCGAAGCGGCCTGCGTCTCGGTGCATGGCGCCAATCGCCTCGGCTCGAATTCGCTGATCGATCTTGTGGTATTCGGCCGCGCGGCCGCGCAACGCTGCGCCGAGAAACTGACGCCGAACGGCAAGCAGCCGGACCTGCCGGCGAGTTCGGCCGACAAGGCGCTTGGACGGCTCGATCATTATCGCTACGCCGCCGGCGGCACCCCGACCGCCAAGCTGCGCGACAGCATGCAGCATGTGATGCAAAACAACTGCGCGGTGTTCCGCACCGGCGAGATCCTGAACGAAGGCCAGAACCTGATTCACAAGGTTCGCGGCGGCGTCAGCGACATCGCGGTCAGCGACCGCTCGCTGACCTGGAATTCGGATCTGGTCGAGACCCTCGAGTTCGACAATTTGATCGTCCAGGCGGTGGTGACGATGGATTCGGCGGCGAACCGCACCGAAAGCCGCGGCGCCCACGCCCGCGAGGATTTCCCCGACCGCGACGACAAGAACTGGATGAAACATACGCTGGTGTGGATCGACGATGGCGGCAAGACCGCGATCGATTACCGCCCGGTACATGACTACACCATGACCAATGACGTGCAGTACATTCCGCCGAAGGCGCGGGTGTATTGAGGCCTGGCCAGGCCCGAGCTTGCGCCCTGCCATGACGAAGTGAACCGCAAAGGCAAGACCCGATGGTTGAATTCACGCTTCCGAAAAATTCCAGGATCACCGGCGGCAAGACCTGGCCGAAGCCCTCGAACGCCACCGAAACGCGCGAGTTCAGGATCTATCGCTGGAACCCGGACGACGGCAAGAATCCCAGCATCGACACCTATTTCATCGACACCCATGATTGCGGCCCGATGGTGCTCGACGGCCTGATCTGGATCAAGAACCACATCGATCCGACGCTGACCTTCCGCCGCTCCTGTCGCGAAGGCGTCTGCGGCTCCTGCGCCA
>JBDTKD010000397.1:0-12613 GCA_039935515.1 Bradyrhizobium sp. | reverse complement strand
TACGACGACAAACCGCCGCCGAAGCTCATCCTGTTGTCGCGCGCGATCGAGGAAAGCGAACTGCTGGCGAGCGCGCTTTCGATCAAGGCCGGGTTCAAGGTCGAGGTCTCGACCCCGCAACGCGGCGAGAAAAAGGAAATGATTGCGCATGCGCTGACCAATGCGCGCGAGGCGCTCGGCCGCAAGCTGGCTGACACCGCCACTCAGGGACGGCTGCTGCAGGGGCTGGTCACGACGCTCGGCCTGCCGCAGCCGCCAAAGCGGATCGAGGTCTACGACAACAGCCACATCCAGGGCACCAACGCGGTCGGCGCCATGATCGTGGCAGGCCCCGACGGCTTCATCAAAAACCAGTATCGGAAATTCAACATCCGGTCCGAAGGCCTGACGCCGGGTGACGACTACGCGATGATGCGCGAGGTGCTGCAGCGGCGCTTCAAGCGGCTGCTGTCGCCGCCGGCGGAAGCCACCGCCAGGCCCGATGACGATCCCTTTCCGCAATGGCCCGATCTTGTCATTATCGACGGCGGTCGCGGCCAGCTCAATGCCGCGAAGGAGATTTTCGATGGCTTGGGGCTCGCCCAGGTGTCGCTGCTGGCGGTGGCCAAGGGTCCGGACCGCGACGCCGGCCGCGAGACCCTGTTCATGCCCGGCCGTGAACCGCTCAAGCTCGAGCCACGCGATCCGGTGCTGTATTTCATTCAGCGGTTGCGCGACGAGGCGCATCGCTTCGTGATTGGATCGCACCGCAAGCTGCGCAAAAAGGACATTCGCGAAGCGGGTCTGCAGGAAATTCCCGGCATCGGCCCGTCGCGCAAACGTGCCTTGCTGCACCATTTCGGAACCTTGAAGGAGATCGAGCGAGCCTCGATCGCCGATCTCGGCAAGGTTCCCGGCGTCAGCGCCGAGAGCGCCCGCAAGATTTTTGAGTTTTTCCATGCGCAGCCGAACTAGCAACTGGTTTCGCATGGTATTTGCGCCATCTGCCACGATTCTCCCACGCCGTATGGTTGACCTTCATGCTTGAGCGGTATTGGTAAGAAGGATGAACATCGCGACAACCAGGGGAGCGGCCAAGAACTCGCTTTCCCTTCCGAATATGCTGACCTACGCCCGAATCGCCGCCATTCCGGTGGTGGTCGGTTGCGTCTATGTGCAATCGATCATGGACGGGCCTTTGTGGCTGCGCTGGGTGGCGCTGGCCGTGTTCATCGCCGCGGGCGTCACGGATTATCTCGACGGTTATTATGCGCGGATATGGGACCAGCATTCGGCGTTCGGCCGGATGCTCGACCCGATCGCCGACAAGCTCCTGGTCGCCTCCTGCCTGCTGATGCTGGCTGCCGACAACAGCATTCATGGCTGGACGCTGTGGGCCGCCATCGTGATCCTGTGCCGGGAAATTCTGGTGTCGGGCCTGCGCGAATATTTGGCCGCTTTGCGGGTCAGCGTGCCCGTGACCAAGCTCGCGAAATGGAAGACCACGGTTCAACTGGTCGCGATCGGCTTTCTGATCGCCGGCGAGGCCGGCGAAGCGATCTTGCCGGCCACGACCATGATCGGGATCGTGCTGCTGTGGATCTCGGCGATTTTCACCATCTATACCGGGTGGGACTATTTCCGAGCCGGGATCCACCATCTGATCGAGGAGGATGAGGGATGAAGATCAAGTATTTTGCCTGGGTGCGCGAGCGGGTGGGGAGGGCGGAGGAAACCGTCGATCCACCCCCAAGCGTCCGCACCATAAGCGATCTGATCGGCTGGCTGGCGCGGCGCGGCGATAGCTACGCCCACGCGTTCGAGACGCCGCGGGTGATCCGTGCCGCGATCGACCACGCCCATGTCAAGCCGGACGCGACGATCGCCGGCGCCCGCGAGATTGCGTTTTTCCCGCCGATGACCGGCGGTTAGTCCATTTGACAGCCATCGCGACGATCATGACCGCACCCGTGACCATCCGGATTCAGCAAGCCGATTTCGACATCGCACATGAGATCGCGACGCTGACGCACGGGCGCAAGGATATCGGTGCCGTCGTCAGTTTTTCCGGCATTTGCCGCGACAGCGAGGACGACGCTACCATCGCCGCGCTGACGCTCGAACATTATCCCGGCATGGCGGAGGCTGAAATCGCCCGGCATGCCGAGACCGCGATGGCGCGCTGGCCGTTGATGGGCCTGACCGTGGTTCATCGTGTCGGCCGCATCGCGCCCGGCGAAAATATCGTGCTGGTGTTGACGGCCTCGCAGCACCGGCAGGCGGCGTTTGAAGCGGCCGAATTCCTGATGGATTACCTCAAGACCAGCGCGCCGTTCTGGAAGCGTGAGGAAAAGCCCGGCGGGACGAGCTGGGTCGAGGCGCACGATCATGATGACGCCGCCGCCGCACGCTGGACTCGAAGCTGATGGCGAAACGCGCCAGGCCGGCCGCCAGGCGCGGGCGGAAATCATCCGGATTTCCGGGGGTCGCCGCCGGCGAGTTGCGGACGCTGCTCGATTTCGTCCGCTATGCGACCAGCCGGTTCGTCGAGGCGAAACTGGTGTTTGCGCACGGCACCAGCGATCCCGTCGCCGAGGCCGCATTCCTTGTCTGCGAGACCCTGCATCTGCATCCCGACCGGTTCGAGAGCTTCGCGGCGGCGCGGGTCACGCTGCTGGAGGCCAAAGCGATCCTCGAGATGATCGAGCGCCGCGTCTCAACGCGAAAGCCCACGGCCTATCTGGTCAACAAGGCCTACATGCGCGGGCTGCCGTTCTATGTCGACGCGCGCGCCATCGTGCCGCGCTCCTTCATCGGCGAATTGCTGGACTCCCATTTCAGCGGCCAGGACGGGGGTTCGCTGATTGCCGACCCGGCGTCGGTGGAAACCGTGCTCGACCTCTGCACCGGTTCGGGGTGTCTTGCGGTGCTGGCGAGCCGACGGTTTCCCAATGCCCGGGTCGATGCGGTGGATATTTCCGGAGACGCGCTCGATGTCGCGGCGCGCAATATCGCCGATTACGGCCTTCAGGATCGGGTGAGGTTGCATCGGGGCGACCTGTTCCAGGCCATCGGCGAGAAGCGCTACGACCTGATCATTTCCAATCCGCCCTATGTCGATGCGGCAGGGATGGCGACGCTGCCGCGCGAATGTCGCGCCGAGCCCAGCCTCGCCTTCGACGGCGGGGCTGATGGTCTCGATATTATCCGCCGCATCTTGAAAGATGCGAGGCGGCATCTGACATCAAAGGGTGGGCTGTTGTGTGAGATCGGACGCTGCCGGCCGGCGCTGGAGGCGGCCCTTCCGCATATCGGATTTCTCTGGCTCGATACCGAGGAGTCCGAAGGCGAGGTGTTCTGGATCGACGCTTCCGATCTCTGAGCCGGCCCCGCCCCGAAGCCCGACCGACCAGATCGAAACAGGCGTCGCAGTTGCCGGTTTCCGTTGCCAGATGAAGCTGATAGCCTGCGTACAACCGCCACGCCGAAAACCGCAAAAAGGCCTCCCATGCTGGACAAGAGCCCCCGCCCCTCCGCCGTCAACGTCCCGAACGACCTCGCCGCGCACTGGATGCCGTTCACCGCCAACCGCGCCTTCAAGAAGGCGCCGCGGCTTCTCGCCGGCGCCAAGGACATGCATTACCTCACCGTCGACGGCCGCAAGATCATCGACGCCGCGTCGGGCATGTGGTGCACCAACGCCGGTCACGGCCGCAGCCAGATTTCGGCGGCGATCGCCAGGCAGGCCGAGACGCTGGATTATGCGCCGCCATTCCAGTTCGGCATTCCGCAGGCGTTCGAGCTTGCAAGCCGCATCGCCGACCTCGCGCCCGCCGGGCTCGATCACGTCTTCTTCTGCAATTCCGGATCGGAGGCCGCGGATACCGCGCTGAAGATCGCGCTGGCCTTTCACCAGATCAACGGTCAGGGCACCCGCACCCGGCTGATCGGCCGCGAGCGCGGCTATCATGGCGTCGGCTTCGGCGGCACCTCGGTCGGCGGCATTGTCAGTAACCGCAAGATGTACGGAACCCTGCTCGCCGGCGTCGACCACCTTCCCGCCACCTATGACCGCGAGAAACAAGCCTTCACCAAGGGCGAGCCGGAATATGGCGCCCATTTCGCCGACGAAATGGAGCGGCTGGTCAATCTGCATGGCGCCTCTACCATCGCCGCCGTCATCGTCGAGCCGATGGCGGGATCGACCGGCGTGCTGCCGCCGCCGAAAGGCTATCTGAAGCGGCTGCGCGAGATTACCCAGAAGCACGGCATCCTGCTGATTTTCGACGAGGTGATCACCGGCTACGGCCGGCTCGGCTACGCCTTCGCCGCCGAGCGCTATGGCGTGCTGCCGGACATGATCACCTTTGCCAAGGGCGTCACCAATGGCGCCGCGCCGATGGGCGGGGTGATCGTGCGCGACACCATCCACGACGCCTTCATGAGCGGCCCGGAACACGTCGTGGAACTGACCCATGGCTACACCTATTCGGCCCATCCGCTGGCCTGCGCCGCCGGCCTCGCGACGCTCGATATCTATCGTGACGAAAAGCTGTTCGAGCGCGCCCGCAAGCTCGAGCCCAAATTCGCCGATGCGGTGATGTCGCTGAAGGGCGAGCCGAACGTGGTCGACATCCGCACCATCGGGTTGACGGCCGGCATCGACCTTGCGCCGCGCCCGGACTTGCCCGGCAAGCGCGGCTTCGACAGCCTGAACAGCGCCTTCCATGACAACGACCTGATGCTGCGCATCGCCGGCGATACGCTCGCGCTGACGCCGCCGCTGATTGTCAGCGAAGACCAGATCGGCGAGATCGTCGGGAAGGTCGCCAAGGTGATCCGCGCGGTGGCGTAAGCCGCCGCACCGACGCCCGCGCGCCGTCCGGAACATTCGAAACCAATCCACGTTCCTCCATGACTGCGCCTGGTGCTGTCATGGAGGAACAACAGGTATGCTCGCGCCCTCGAACGATTGGCTGCGTGCCGGGCTGGGGCTGAAGCTCAACCAGATCAAGCAGGCAACCCGGTCCTATCTGCGCGATCGCACCGGCCAGGCGACCGATGCCGTCGCCTCCTACGCCATTGCCGCCGGGCTGTTCGCTGCATCTGGCATTTTCCTGCTCGCTGCCTGCCTGGTCGGTATCGTGGCTTTGTTTCGCTGGATTGAAATCGCCTATGGGCGGTTTCCGGCCTTCGGCGTCGTCGGTGCCTTGCTGCTGGTGATTGCCGCCATCTGTGCCGTGATCGCGGCCAGCAGGCTCAGGCGGCGGCCGCCGCACTTCCCCTCGCTGACCAGCCGTCTGCGCGTCGCCATCAAGTCAAGCCCGGTCAAGCCGGACCAGATCAAGGCGGTGAGAGATACCGCCGCGGCGATCCTGCTCGAGTCCTCTACGCCCGATCCGCGTGCCGGGCGCCGTCGGCCACCGGCGCCTCCCCGGCCGGCGCGCGACCTTCGCGCCGGGCTGATCTTGATGGTGACATTGTTGGGCTGGGCCGCGGCCCGTCGCCGACGCCAAGCGCGACGAATGCAAGCCTGATGTCCGGCCGGCGATCAGGGCCCAATGACAATTTGCTGTTGATCGCGGCCACCACGCTGCTGTTGCTGACCCTGCAGCGCTATTGGCGGGCCAGCCCAACACTTGAACTTGGCCCGCCCCTGGCAAGGCCCCCAACGAGGCGGGGCGATCCCCTGGCAGGCGAGACGTCACAGCCCGGATGGGGTCGGCTGTCCGGCAATCCCTTTCAGATCCGGTGGACCGGCTGGAAGGATATTCTGTGGCGCACCTATGTGAGGACCGGCGAGGACCGCCTGCTGGCCACTGCTGCGGGCGTGGTTTTTTACGGCCTTCTCGCGGTATTTCCGGCCATTACGGCGCTGGTCTCCAGCTATGGCTTGTTCGCCAACCCATCGACCATCGGTGCCAACCTGCAGGCGCTGTCGCTGATGCTCCCGGACAGCTCATTCCAGATCGTCCAGGACCAGGTCACGCGCGTGCTCATGAAAGGCCACACAGCGCTGGGTGCGACCTTCCTGTTCGGCCTCGGGCTCGCCATCTGGAGCGCCAATGCCGGGGTCAAGGCGGTGGTCGACGCCCTTAACGTCGTCTATGAGGTGCGCGAGAAGCGCGGCTTCATCCGGCTCAACCTGCTCTCGCTGACGCTCACGACCTGTGGAATCGCGGCCTTGCTGCTGATGGTGAGCGCCGTGGTGGCGTTGCCCCTCGTCCTCGACCGCCTCTTTTTGGCCGACGAAAGCAGGATGATCGTGAGCGTGGCCCGGTGGCCGTTGCTGCTGGTGATGCTGCTGGTCGCGCTCGGCGTGCTGTACCGGTTCGGTCCGAGCCGGCGACCGGCACGGTGGCAATGGCTGAGCGTGGGTGCGCTGGCGGCCGCCCTGCTCTGGATCACGGGCTCCGCGTTATTGTCCTGGTATCTGTCGAACTTCGCGAACTATAGCGCAACCTATGGCTCGCTCGGCGCCGCCATCGGCCTGATGATGTGGATGTGGATGTCGGCCATCATCGTGCTGTGCGGCGCTGAACTGAACTCGGAGATCGAGCACCAGATCGCGCTCGAGGCGGCGACCGGGCATCCCGGGATACCCGCTACCCGCGGCATCGTCGCGGCCGAAACGCGGGCGGCGGCGTTCCGGACCTGCCCAAAGAACACTAGCTGCTCGAATCAACATTAATGCTAAGGTCATGGCGCTCCGGGGAGCCTCACGCGCAACATGATTCGCATTTCCACGATTTTCATCGCCATCTGCATGGTGCTGGTCGCTGCATCGCTCGGCCTGGTCCTGTATTCGGTGGCGGGCATCAGCGGCACGGAATCGGCGATCGTGGCGCTCACCGCGCTGACCTTCCTCATTCTCTACAACGCGGTATCGATGCGGCTGCGCGACCGTACCGACGTCGGCGGCCAGATTGCCGATCTGTCGCGCGGCACCGCTGACCTCGCCCGCCAGGTCGCCGAATTCGGACGTCGGCTGGCCGCCGTCGAGGGTCGGGTGGTGTCGGCCAACTCGACGAGCAGCGACCGCATTCAGGCCATTGTCGGCGAGATCGGCGAGCTTGGCGTGCTGGTCCGGCAGCTTGCCGTCTCGGTCGCGAGCCATGACGACATGCTGTCCGCTGGCGCGGCACCCGTGAACGGGCCGGTGGATGAGCAACAGAAGGAGCTGCCGTTGTGCGGCGAAGATGCGAGCGTCGCGATGGCGGCAACGGCCGCACCGCCGATAGCGAACATTGCGAGCGAGCCCGAGCCCCCCCGCAGCGAGGCGAAGGTTCTGGCCGCGGTGAAAAATGCCGTCGAGGAGAACCGGATCGACATCTATCTGCAGCCGATGGTGAGCCTGCCGCAGCGCAAGGTGCGCTTCTACGAAGCGGTGACCCGGTTGCGCGACGACCGGGACCAGATCCTCACCGCCGACGATTTCATCGGCGTTGCCGAAGCCGGCGGGCTAATCGGCCGGGTCGATCACATGGTGATGTTGCGTTGCGTCCAGGTGCTGCGCCGGCTGATGGTGCGCAACAAGGAGATCGGGATATTCTGCAATGTCTCCGCGGCGACCCTGGGCAATCCGGCCACCTTTGCGCAATGCCTCGATTTTCTCGACGCCAATCGGGCGCTGGCGCCCTCGTTCGTGCTCGAATTCAAGCAGGCGACCTTCCGCAAGCTGGGTCCGGTTGAAATCGAACATCTCGCGGCCCTGACGCAGCGCGGCTTCCGGTTCTCGATCGACCACGTCGCCGATCTCAGGATCGAGCCGCGCGAATTGGCCGACCGCGGCGTCCGCTATATCAAGATGCCGGCTGCGCTGCTGCTCGATCAGCGGCGGACCTCGGCATCCGACATTCACCCTTCCGACCTTTCCGATCTGCTCGGCCGATTTGGCATCGACCTGATCGCCGAACGGATCGAGGGCGAGCGCGCCGTGGTCGATCTGCTCGACTATGACGTGCGATTCGGCCAGGGATTTCTGTTCGCGCCGCCGAGGCCGTTGCGGCCCGAGGGCGCATCTGCTACCGGCGGGGCCGCCCCGAGCAAGGCGCAAGAAACCAAAGCCCAGGATTCCCATGGCTCCGCCAGGATTGCTTCCCTCGATGGTCCGGCCATCGATCCTCCACGGACGAGCGGCAATGCCGCGCTGGCGCGCCGTGCTGCTGGACCGGCCTGACCGGCAACCCCCGCAATGACGTCACTCCGGTTTGCCGACAAGCTGCGCGACCTCGTGGACGGCGTCGACGTCGTGCTCAGCGATATCTGGGGCGTGGTTCACAACGGCCTCGAGGCGTTTCCCGACGCCTGCGAGGCGCTCCACAGCTTCCGCAGGCAGGGCGGCAGGGTGATTCTCATCACCAATGCGCCGCGACCGGCGGATTCGGTACAGCGGCAATTGCAGAAGCTCGGCGTCGCGGACGAGACCTACGACGCCATCGTCAGTTCGGGCGACCTGACCCGGCATTTCGTCGCCGACCACATCGGCCAGAAAATCTTCTGGCTCGGCCCCGAGCGCGACAATTCGATCTATCGCGGATTGAATCCGGTGCTCGCGCCGCTGGAGCAGGCCGAATACATCATCTGCACCGGCCTGTTCGACGACGAGACCGAATCCGCCGAAGACTATCGCGACATGCTGCTGCAGGCGCGCGCGCGCCGGTTGCCGATGATCTGCGCCAATCCCGATATCGTAGTCGAACGCGGCGACCGGCTGATCTACTGCGCGGGGGCCGTTGCCGAGCTTTATCGCGAGCTCGGCGGCGAGGTGACCTTCTACGGCAAGCCGCACCGGCCGATCTATGAGCGGGCGATGGCGCTTGCCGCCGAGCGGAACGGCCGCGCCACGGCGCTCCACCGCGTGCTTGCAATCGGCGATTCAGTGCGGACCGATCTCGCCGGCGCGCACGGCTTCGGGATCGATTGCCTGTTCGTGACCCGCGGCATCCACGCCGAGGACTTCGAAGGCATCGATCAGCTCGATCCCGCTTCGGTGAAGGAGTTGTTCGGTCATCCGCCGCGGGCGCTGACGCGGGAGCTCAGATGGTAGCGCGTGGAGTGCGGCCGGCCCTCGTGGTTCGAGACGCGCGGCGTCGCCGCGCTCCTCACCATGAAGGTTCGGGACCTCATCCAGAGGAGCGCGCGCTTGCGCGCGTCTCGAAGGATGAAGGCCACGATGCTGGAGGCCGGTCTGAAATCACTTGAGGCGGCTTTGCGAGCCGCCGTTACGCGCTCGCCATGTCAGGGAAGACTGCTGCGATCTTGGTCTTCAGCGTCGCCGCGTTGAACGGCTTGACAATGTAATTGTTGACGCCGGCCTTCTTGGCCGCGATGACGTTCTCGGTCTTGGATTCCGCCGTGATCATGATGAACGGCGTGGTGGCGAGGTTGGGGTCGGCCCGCACTTCCCGCAACAGGTCGTAGCCGGTCATCGGCTCCATGTTCCAGTCCGAGATCACCAGCCCGTATTTCTTGCCGCGCATCTTGTTCAGGGCCGCCGAACCGTCGCTGGCATCGTCGATGTTCACGAACCCAAGCTGTTTGAGGAGATTTCTGATGATGCGGATCATGGTATTGTAGTCATCGACAACCAGAACCGACATCGACAAATCTACCGCCATCTTGGATCCCTCAAACGGACTCGTAACGCTGCCTGTCATCGACACGCCCGCAGGTCGAAACGGCCCGCAGTTCGCTTCCCAGCTGTATCATCAGGCGTTAAACAGCTCGTTAACCGGCCGCCGTCGAAGAAATGAACCCTGCACCGTAACGTCGGCCGGGGTCCGCTTGACTTCCGCACAGCGGCCAAGTCACGGTCCCGGTCTCGCCGAGTCTCAAAGAATCCCGCAATGACGCCCCGCTTTACCGTTATCCGCGATGCCACGCCCCCGACCGCGATTCCGAAGGGGACGGTGGTGGCGATGGGTAATTTCGACGGTGTTCACCTCGGCCACCGCGCCGTTATCGCAGCCGCGCTCGAGATGGGCCGCCATCATGGCAAGCCGGCGCTGGCGGTGACTTTCGAGCCGCATCCGCGCAGTTTCTTCAGCCCGAATTCACCGCAGTTCCGGCTCAGCGACGAGGCCGCCAAACTCAGGCTGCTGGCTGGAACCGGTCTCGCCGGCGCCGTGGTGATGACGTTCGACAGGACCCGCGCCGGCACGACAGCGCAGGATTTCATTCACCATGATCTGATCGGGCGGCTCGGAATCAGCGGCATCGCGGTCGGCTATGACTTTCATTTCGGCAAGGGCCGGGTCGGCTCGCCGAGTCTCCTGGTCAGCGAGGCGCCCCGGCTCGGCATCGAGGTCGACGTGCAGCCGCACATCGATATCGAGGAGCGGCCGGTTTCCTCCAGCGCCATTCGCATGGCGCTGGCCGAGGGGCAGATCGAAGAGGCCACCGGCATGCTCGGCGGCCCGTGGTTTGTCGCTGGCGAGGTGATTCACGGCGAGAAGCGCGGCCGCGATCTCGGCTATCCCACCGCCAATATCCGGCTCGACAAGAACTGCGGGCTGAAGCACGGCATCTATGCGGTGCGGGTCGGCCGCGGCGCCGAACGCCTCGACGGCGTCGCCAGTTTCGGCCGCCGCCCGACCTTCGACAACGGCGCGACGCTGCTGGAAGTCTTCCTGTTCGATTTCAACGGCGACCTCTATGGAACGGCGCTCGATGTCGCCTTCATCGGCTTCATTCGCGAAGAACTCAGGTTCGACAGCGTCGAGGCATTGGTACGCCAGATGGACGATGACAGCGCCCGCGCCCGCGCCATGCTGGCGGCAGCCCCCGGCGCCTTTCCGAGGCTTGGCAGCATTGGCTGATTGACGCCCCTCCCCCTGCCCGTCAAAACACGCTATTGACCCCGCCATGACCGATAAACCGCAAAAGTCCGACGCCAAAGACTATTCAAAAACCCTGTTCCTGCCGCAGACGGAATTTCCGATGCGCGCGGGACTGCCGCAGCGCGAGCCGGAAATCCTCAAGCACTGGAACGAGATCGGCCTGTACGGCAGGCTGCGCGAGGCAGCCGCCGGCCGCACCAAATTCGTCCTGCATGACGGCCCGCCCTATGCCAACGGCAACATCCATATCGGGCATGCGCTGAACAAGATCCTCAAGGACGTCGTCACCAAGAGCCAGCAGATGCTCGGCTTCGACTCCAATTACGTGCCGGGCTGGGACTGCCACGGCCTGCCGATCGAATGGAAGATCGAGGAAGAGAATTACCGTTCCAAGGGCAAGCCGAAGCCGGATTTCCGCGACTCCGCCGCGATGGTCGCGTTCCGCCGCGAGTGCCGCGCCTATGCGACGCACTGGCTCAACGTGCAGCGCGAGGAATTCAAGCGGCTCGGCATTATCGGCGACTGGGATCACCCCTACGCCACCATGGATTATTTCGCGGAAGCCCAGATCGCGCGCGAGCTGATGAAGTTCGCTGCCAACGGCACGCTCTATCGCGGCTCCAAGCCGGTGATGTGGAGCGTGGTGGAAAAAACCGCGCTGGCCGAAGCCGAGGTCGAATACGAGGACTACACCTCGGACACGGTGTGGGTGAAGTTTCCGGTCTTAAGAATGGAGCCGTCGGCCGACTTTGTCCTTGCTACTCCAACCGATCTCGTGGACACGCCAGAGGGAAGCAGGCGGTACAAGGAGGAGTCCGATCGCTTACTGCGGGAGAATGATCTAGTCGGAGCTTCCGTTGTAATTTGGACAACCACTCCTTGGACTTTGCCGGGCAACAGAGCCATCTCATACTCACCTAAGGTTCACTACGGCCTCTATTTGGTTACTGAAGCACCGGAAGGAAACTGGGCTAAGCCAGGCGATCGTTTGATACTCGCAGACGATCGCGGTGGGGACGTAATGACCGCAGCAAGAGTGGTGAAATGCGAAAGGCTTCGACACGTTCCCGAATCGGTAATCGCCAGACTTTTCTGTTCACACCCCTTGAAGGGTTTTGGCGGCAACTATGATTTTCCCGTCCCACTGCTTGACGGCGATCACGTCACCGCTGAAACCGGAACCGGCTTCGTCCACACAGCGCCCGGTCACGGCCGCGAAGACTTCGATGTCTGGATGGCAAATGCACGATTGCTCGAAGAAGCATATTCGATCAACCCTGTCATTCCCTATACCGTCGACGAAAACGGCGCGCTGACCGATCAGGCACCGGGCTTCGAAGGCAAGCGCGTCATCAACGACAAGGGCGAGAAGGGCGACGCCAACGAGGCCGTCATCAAGGCGCTGATCGAACGCGGCATGCTGCTGGCGCGTGGCCGGCTCAAGCATCAATACCCGCACTCCTGGCGCTCCAGGAAACCGGTGATCTTCCGCAACACGCCGCAATGGTTCATCGCGATGGACAAGCCCTTTTCTCTTCCCTCCCCCCTTGCGAGGAAGGATCAGGGAGAGGAGCAAACGCTGCGTGCCCGCGCACTGCACGCCATCTCGGTGACGCAATGGGTACCGCCGCAGGGTCAGAACCGCATCACCGGCATGATCGCCGGCCGTCCCGACTGGGTGATCTCGCGGCAGCGCGCCTGGGGCGTGCCGATCGCGGTGTTTGTGCGCGAAACCGCCGACGGGACAGCCGAAATCCTGCAGGACGATGCCGTCAACCGGCGCATCGCCGACG
>JBDTKD010000396.1:0-4272 GCA_039935515.1 Bradyrhizobium sp. | reverse complement strand
CGGGCCTTCCAGCGTGCCGCGTTTGAGGCCGAGCAGGCTTTCGGTTTCGGGGCTGGTAAAAACCTTGTCGGCCGAAACGTCCCAGTCCCAGATCAGGTCGCCGGAGCCGGTCAGCGCCAGCGCCCGTCGCTCGACGTCGGAGACCACGCCGGTGGTGGCGCCGCCGCCGGCGAAGGCATGCTGCATGACAGTAAACCCGATGAGCATCACGATCAGCACGAGGCCGCCGAGCAGCGCCGGACCGACGATGTCGTTGGTCACACTTCCGGCTACCGTCAGGCCGGCCGCGACCACCCAGACCACCAGCAGGAACCAGGTCGGGATCAGCAGCACGGCGCGGTCGAAGCCATGGGTCGAGAGATAGACGATCAGCGCAAAACCCGCGAATGCGATCAGCACCAGCGACATTCGCGCGATGCCCGAGGCCACCGCCGGATCGAACAGCGCCAGCGCCACCAGCGAGCCGAGAAAGGCCAGCCAGCCGACCGTGATGTGGGAATAGCGCACGTGCCAGCGGCTGAGGTTGAGGTAGGCGAACAAGAATACCAGCAGCGTCGCGGCCAGGATCGCTTCGCCCGCCGCGCGCCAGATCCGCTCGGCGTTGTTCGACATGTCGAGCACCTTGCCCCAGAAGCCGAAGTCGACGCCGATATAGACCAGCACCGCCCAGGCAAGCGCGGCCGCCGCGGGGAACATGATGCTGCCCTTGACCACGAACAGGATGGTCAACACCAGCGCCAGCAACCCGGAAATGCCGATCACGATGCCCTGGTACAGCGTGAACGAATTGACCTTGTCCTTGTAGGCGTCGGGCTCCCACAGATAGAGCTGCGGCAGCTTGTCGGTGCGCAGTTCGGCGACAAAGGTGATGACGGCGCCGGGATCGAGCGTGATGCGGAAGATGTCCGCGGTGGCGCTGTCCTGACGCTCGGGCCGGTCGCCGGTCGAGGGCGTGATGGTCGCAATGCGCGACAATCCGAGGTCGGGCCACAGCAGCCCCGAGGACACGATGCGATAATGCGGCGCGACGATCAGGCGATCGAGCTGGTCGTCGGTGTTGTTGGCGAGCGCGAACACCACCCAGTTCTGTCCGCCCTCGCGGGCGCGGACCTCGATGCGCCGGACAATGCCATCGGTGCCGGGCGCGGTGGAGACCTGGATGCGGTCGGTGTCACTGTGCTGATGATCGAGCACCGCGGTGAGGTCGATGGCGGGCGCGTCACTGCGGACGCTGACAGCGTCGAGCGCGCGCGCTGGTGCCGCGGCGGCAAAAATCATGAGACCCAGCGCAAGCGGCGCAAGGCACCTGATCAGGCGCAATGTCAGTTCTCCGCGATCAACAACGTATCCGGGTCGCCGAAGCATCCCGGCGTGGCGCGATAGATGACATGAATATAAAGGAAATCAAAGGGTTTCCGGCTGCCGATCGCGCGCGGAGGTCAGGTCACCAACACAATTTTGCCAATATGTTCGCCGGTCTCCATGCGCCGATGCGCGTCGGCCGCGTTTTGCAGCGGAAACGTGCTGTCCATCAGCGGCTTGACGCGTCCCTCGCGCAGCAGCGGCATCACCCTCGCCTCGATGGCGGCCACCATCGCCGCCTTGTCCGCATTTCTGCGGGGGCGCAGCGTCGAACCGGTGTGATGCAGCCTTTTCACCATCAGCCTGGCCAAATTGACGGTAGCCTTGGCGCCGCCGAGAACCGCGATCTGCACCACCCGGCCATCGACCGCGGCGGCGTCGTAATTGCGCTCGACATAGTCGCCACCGACCATGTCGAGAATGACATTGGCGCCGGCGCCCGATGTCACGGTCTTTACTTCCGCGACGAAGTCCTCGGTCTTGTAGTTGATCGCGCGGTCGGCGCCGAGCTTGACGCAGGCGTCGGCCTTGTCTTGCGACCCGACGGTGACGATTACCCTGGCACCGAAGGCCTTGGCGAGCTGGATCGCCATGGTGCCGATGCCGGACGAGCCGCCATGGATCAGCAGTGTTTCGCCGGCCTGCAATGCCCCGCGCTCGAACACATTATGCCACACCGTCATCAGGGTTTCCGGGGTGGCGCCGGCCTGCTGCATCGAGAGCGCCGCCGGCACCGCCATCGCCTGGGCGTCCTGCGCGAGGCAATATTGCGCGTAACCGCCGCCCGCGACCAGCGACATCACCTTGTCGCCGAGCCTGTGCTTGCGGGCGTTGGTTCCGACCGCAACCACTTCGCCCGCGACCTCGAGACCGGGCAAATCGCTGGCGCCGGGCGGCGGCGGATAGCTGCCCGATCGCTGCGCGACATCGGGACGGTTCACCCCGGCTGCGGCCACCCTGATCAGGATTTCATCCGGGCCCGGCGCCGGTACAGCGCGGGTCTCGGGTACCAGCACCTCCGGACCGCCGGGCTTGCTGATGCCGATGACGGTCATTTGCGCGGGCAGCTTTTCCATGATTTGTCCTTGCGAAACACCGGGGATCCTGACGGGCTCCTGAATAGCCAGCCGCATGGCGGCTGGCAACCGCTTCGGGAGACTCGCGACCACGGAGGACGCGGCATGGCGATCGAGGACGACGACAAACCGAGGAAGAAAATCAGCCACGAGATCGGACAGGACCTTTCGCTGCTGTCGGTCGAGGAGCTTGCCGAGCGGATCGCGCTGCTGACCTCGGAAATCGAGCGGCTGCAAGCGGCCATGACCAGAAAGCGCGCGTCGAAAGATGCAGCCGACAGCTTCTTCAAGTCGTGACCCTTTTGCCGTCATGGCCGGGCTTGTCCCGGCCATCCACGCCTTCCCTTTGTTGACTGGAGCGAAGACGTGGATGCCCGGCATAAAGCTGGGCATGACGATTCGGCACAGTCGGCCAATGGCCGACATGGCAAATGAAGGCTGAATAAATCGCGTCGTTTACGATCCGTTAAGCTTTCTCGTTTATGACTGGGCTCGTCCTCTTTTGGACACCGAGTGGCTCCTGTCCACTCTGTTTGACGCCTCCCTGTTATCAACTTCAAAAGCCGCCGGAAACGGCGGCTCTTTTTTGACGTCTTCGTCACCGCGCTGGAAACCATAAAAAGCCTTGCGGCTGGACTCTCGCCGCCGGCCGCGCAATGATTTGTTCATCATAAGCCGGCGCGGGGTCGAAGCCGGTAGCGTAGCAGTCGCGTGAGGGCGTTAGCCATGTCAGACCGTTTGCAAGGCGAAACCGCGCTCGTGCAGTTCAGCGAGCGGCTCACCAATTCCGCAGCGTTCGGCACCCTGTTCCGGGAAGGCATGGATCTGGTCGAGGAGACCGCCGCCTATCTCGACGGCGCCGGCCGCAGCGAGGCCAAGGCGCTCGATCGCGCCGTCGGTCTCACCTATGCGACAGAGAGCATGCGGCTGACCACGCGCCTGATGCAGCTCGCGTCCTGGCTGTTGCTGCATCGCGCGGTCAAGGAAGGCGAGATGACGCTGACCCAGGCCAATCGCGAAAAGACCAAGGTCAAGCTCAGCGCCGCCGATCCCGGCGCGCCCGACGTGATCGAAAAGCTGCCGCTGCAATTGCAGGATCTGATCGCCCGTTCGATGGCGCTGCAGGCCAAGGTTCGCCGGCTCGACGTCACCATCCACGCGCCGGCGGCGGAACGCGCCACGATCGGCAATCCGCTGGTGCCGCAGCTCAATCGCCTGAAGGCGGCGTTCGAGCGATAATGTAAGCCGGCAGATGTCGTTGCTGGATCCGGTGCTAAAGCGTTTTCCGGTTCACTCGAATCATTGTCGCTTCTCCCGTGGCCTCGTGGTTCGAGACGCCGCGCAAGGCGCGGCTCCTCACCATGAGGGGCTGAGTCCTTATCCTGAGGAGCATCGCGAAGCGATGCGTCTCGAAGGATGAAGCCATTGAGGACAGGCTGAAAGCCTTCAATCCTTCTTGAGGAAACCCGCAAATTTCTTCTGGAACCGGGACACCCGGCCGCCGCGGTCGAGGATCTGCTGTGCGCCGCCGATCCATGCCGGATGAGATTTGGAGTCGATGTCGAGGTTCAGCTTGTCGCCGGCCTTGCCCCAGGTCGAACGCGTCTGGTATTCGGTGCCATCGGTCATCACGACCGTAATCGTATGATAATTCGGGTGAATTTCGGCTTTCATGGCAGATTCCTGGGCGCGCCGGCGCCTGCGTTTCGATTGTTGGTGGACGGATTTGGCCGGCTCTATAACGCAGCCGGCGCGGCAAGACAAGCCAAGTAATCTCGATTTGCCAGCGCCGGCCGAGGCGCCTATCTGGAGGAGCAAACGATGGGTCCGATCT
>JBDTKD010000395.1:0-3341 GCA_039935515.1 Bradyrhizobium sp. | reverse complement strand
CGCCATAGAGCCGCACATTGGTGTGCGGGGGGGCTGCCGCGAACGTCCCCGAATAGCCGCCCCTAACCGCGTGCACCGCGTCGGCGGCACGGATCAGGGCCGGCAGCGAGACGTCAGAGGAATGCGCGTAGCCGACCGCGTCGTCTTTGACGGCGCGCAGGCCGAAGCCCTGCGAGGTGTCGTAGGTCGCCTGTTTCAGACGGCCATTGTCGAACATCAGCGCTTCGGACTGGCCATATTCCAGAAACAGTTCGCCATCGTCGGCCCCTGCCAGCCCGCGCGCCACTTCATGGCGCACGGAATCGCGGTCGAGGTTGGCGCGGTCGAGCAGCGAGGTTATGGCGGGATCGGTCATGCAGGCTCCAGTCTGGGCGCATCGCGCCCTGCTCGCGCGCAGGGCCGGGACGACGCTGCAGGCAAGATAGTCACGATCGCGCCAAAAGGGGAGGGGGTGAGGGCCGGTCAGGAGGCGGGTTCGCCGAACCGCTCCGCGGTCTCACGGCAGCTGGTCGTATCCCTCGCCGAGGCCGTTGAGGCTCAGCGGAAAGCCGATACCTTCCTCGGGGGTCTCGAAGATGATGAAGGTCGCGGTCTTGGCGTTGCGCAACTGATTGAGGAGCTTGTCGTCCATCACAACTTCGGCAACGCAGCCATTGGGCAGGCAGCGCACGAATCCGGCGCGGCCGACATCGACATTATCGAGCTTCAGGCCCAGTCCCGACGGCAGCAGCACGCCGAGCGGTGCGACCACCCGCATCAGCTTGCTCTTCTGGTCCGCGGTCTTGAGCACGATGACGGTCAGTCCCGCATTGGAGCGGTCTTCCGCCACCACGCTCTGGATCAGGGCGCATTGTTCGGTTTGGGCGCCGGGTGGGGTGTCGCAGCGGATCTGCCAGTCGCCGTGCACCGAGCGCACCGCGCCCTGTGCGCTGGCGGCCGCGGTCAGACCGAGCAGGAACGCGAGAACGAAGCCGGAAGCGGGCAAGGTCGCACGCAGCCATCGGCTCAAACCAGCGGCGGATCGTTCGTCCCGGCTTGCGGTGCGCCCGTTCAGGTCTTTCGAAGGCCCCATCAGGGTCGATTTCTCCAGTATTCCTCGGCCGGTATTCCCGATCGACGACACAGTCTCGCAAACGCCGGCCCGTGCCGTGGACTGATACGGCAATGACGGCGCCTTGAAGGCAATCCGGCGCCGCATCACTGCACCATTAGTCGCGAATCAGGTTCCTTTGGAACAGTCGATCTGTGCCTACATCGGGCAATCCGCCTGTCAAGCGCCGGCCGACGGCAAATCCGTCTCTTTCGCTTGATTTAACGAGAAAATGCCACATCAACTGGCTAGAAGCCGAGGCATCGCTTTGCGCCTTTCTACTGCATTGCGAGGGGCTGAGAATTATGGTTTGAGAGGCTGGACTTCGACGCGTTCTAACGATCCGGCCCGAAGACATGCCAAGGCCGTTTGTCAGGGGGCGGATCGTGCAGCATCTCTCGCCGTCCGGCGGAATGCTTTGGGGTTCTATCGGGGTTCTATCAAGGGAGCGCGAACGGCATGAAGATGTCGATGGGCCAGACGGGCCGGCGGTGGTTGGGATTGGCGGTAGCGGGTGTTTCGCTGCTGGCCGGTGGGACGGCGTTGGCCGAAGAAATAGGGCAGCCATCACCGTGGGAATTCAACTTGCAGGCGTCGGCCTCGCCGGTGATGGACAGCATCATGCGGTTCCACGATTGGCTGCTGGTCATCATCTCGGTGATCACGCTGTTCGTTCTGGCGCTGCTGATCACGGTCGTCGTGAAGTTCAACGCGAGGGCCAATCCGGTTCCCTCCCGGACCACCCACAACACCCTGATCGAAGTGGCCTGGACCCTGATTCCGGTGCTGATCCTGGTCGGTATCGCAGTGCCGTCATTCCGGCTGCTGTTCTTGCAACTCGACATTCCCAAGGCGGATATGACGATCAAGGCGACCGGCAAGCAGTGGTACTGGAGCTACGCCTATCCGGACAACGGCAAATTCGAGTTCGATTCGCTGCTCGCCGAGGACAAGCAGCCGCGGCTGCTCGGTGTCGATAACGAACTGGTGGTGCCGGTGAACAAGATTGTCCGGGTGCAGGTCACCGGCGCCGACGTCATCCATTCCTTCGCGGTACCGGCGTTCGGCATCAAGATCGACGCCATTCCGGGCCGACTCAACGAAACCTGGTTCAAAGCCACCAAGACCGGCATGTTCTATGGCCAGTGCTCGGAACTGTGCGGCAGGGATCACGCCTTCATGCCGATCGCGGTGCGGGTGGTGAGCGATCAGGATTTCGCGGCCTGGGTTGAGTCCGCGAAGAAGAAATTTGCGGCGCTGCCGGGCAAGGCCTACGCTTTGAAGGCCTACGCTTTGGCAGAGACCGCAGCGGCAGAGACCGCAGCGCAATAGGCCGCAAGGCTTGAGTCCACAGGGCTTTGAGTCCACAAGGCTCGCGCGCATATCGACGGGACAGGACGACGGGACAGGGCGACGGGACCTGATGGGTCCACAAAACTGCAAGGCAGGATTTGAAAATGGCAACGACCGCAGCAACGCATACCGATTACGGCCATGACGATCACGCGCACGACCATCCGACCGGCTGGCGGCGGTTCGTCTATTCGACCAATCACAAGGACATCGGCACGATGTACCTGGTGTTCGCCCTCACCGGGGGCATCATCGGCGCCCTGATGTCGATGGGGATCCGGGCGGAACTGATGTTTCCCGGCGTGCAGATCTTCCACCAGACCCACGAGTACAACGTATTTGTGACCGCGCACGGCCTGATCATGATCTTCTTCATGGTGATGCCGGCGATGATCGGCGGTTTCGGCAACTGGATGGTTCCGCTGATGATCGGCGCGCCCGACATGGCGTTTCCGCGCCTGAACAACATCTCGTTCTGGCTGCTGCCGGTGGCGTTCTCCCTGCTGATCATCTCGACCTTCGTTGAGGGCGAGCCGGGCTCCAGCGGCGCCGGAACCGGCTGGACGCTTTATGCGCCGCTGTCGACGACCGGTCATCCCGGACCGGCGGTCGATTTCGTCATCCTGGCGCTGCATCTGGCCGGCGCCTCCTCGATTCTCGGCGCCATCAATTTCATCACCACGATCTTCAACATGCGCGCGCCGGGCATGACCCTGCACAAGATGCCGCTGTTCGTATGGTCGATCCTGGTCACCGTGTTCCTGCTGTTGCTGGCGTTGCCGGTGCTCGCCGGTGCCCTCACCATGCTGCTCACCGATCGCAATTTCGGCACCACGTTCTTCTCCCCGGAGGGCGGCGGCGACCCGGTGCTGTTCCAGCACCTGTTCTGGTTCTTCGG
>JBDTKD010000394.1:0-5721 GCA_039935515.1 Bradyrhizobium sp. | reverse complement strand
CGCGGTCGCCAGAAAAATCGCCGACCAGGTCGGGCAGGTCTCGATCCTGGTCAACAATGCCGGCATCAACCGCCGCAACGCCTTCACCGCCGAGCCCGAGGCGGTGCTGAAGGACTGGCAGGACATCATGGCGATCAATCTGAACGGCACCTTCAATGTCACGCAGGCGCTGCTGGCGCCGCTGCGCGCGAGCCGCGGCCGCATAGTCAATATCGGCTCGATCCAGTCCTTTGTGCATGTCCGCACGCCGAACTCGCCGGCCTACACCACCTCCAAGCATGGCGTGCTCGGCTTCACCCGGGCGTTGGCTGCCGAACTCGGTAAGGACGGCGTGCGGGTCAATGCGATCGGCCCCGGGCTGATCGAGACGCCGCTGAACGCCGCGGTGCGCGCCAACGATCCCGGGCTGGTGAAGATCTTCATCGACCACACGCCGCTGGGACGCGCCGGCAGACCGGAGGACATTGTCGGGCCCGCGATCTTCCTCGCCTCCGATCTGTCGAGCTATGTGACCGGCTCGATCGTGATGGCTGATGGCGGCTATCGGGCGATTTAGTGTCATCGGCAGGGCATTTGCACCGCGTTAGGGATTTGTTAACCGACTCCGCTCACCGTCGCGCGGCTGGGGGTAGTTGGTTCTCGATGTTTCCGCTCCTTTCGTTCGAGCGGGCGTTGATCGGGAGGTGTTGATGACCCATGAATCTGCGGTCCCTGCGCTGGAGATTCCGGCGTCTTCGCTTACCCCAAATCAGGTCGTGCCACTGCTGATCGGGTCCACCGTCGGCGAGATCGAGCGCGAACTCGTGCTGCAGACGCTCGCCCGCTACGACGGCAACCGCACCCATGCCGCGCGCGTGCTCGGCGTATCGGTGCGTACCCTGCGCAACAAGATCCGGCTATATTCGGCCGACGGAATCGACGTGCCCGCGCATAGTGACTAGATTTCCTGTTTTGACGCGTTTTCCTCCCGCGAACCAGTACCCACTTCGCTCGAAAGCGCTATAGGCTGGCACCGGCCGGGCAGAATCCCGGATGGAGCGAACCCCATGTCCAATGCGCCGCACTTTGCCATCGACGTCGCCGCGTTCTGGGCCGATCCCTATCCCGATCTCGCCAGGATGCGGAAACAGGCGCCGATCGCGTTCGTGCCGCAACTGGGCTCGACCGTCTTCACCCGGCGCGACGACATCTTTACCCAGGAAAAGCGCATCGACGTGTTCTCCTCGCATCAGCCGGCGGGATTGATGAACACCCTGATGGGTCACAACATGATGCGCAAGGACGGCGAGGCGCACATGTCGGAGCGCGCGGCGATGTTTCCCTCGGTGTCGCCGCGCACGGTGCGCGATACCTGGCGCCGGCAGTTCCAGGCCCATGCCGACCGCATCCTCGATGAGCTGGCGCCGATCGGCGGCGCCGACCTCTGCAAGGCATTCGCGCTGCCGCTGTCGGCCGAATGCCTCAAGGACATCACCGGGCTCGTCAACATGCGCTACCAGGACATGGACGCCTGGTCGCAGGCGATGATCGACGGCATCGCCAATTACACTGGCAACAAGGAGGTCGAAGCGCGCTGCCACGCCGCCACCGCCGGCATCGATGCCGCGATCGACGACATGATTCCGGTGGTCACCAGACACCCGAACGCCTCCATCCTCAGCGTGCTGCTCGCCGCCGGTCAGCCGATCGGGAGCGTGCGCGCCAATGTCAAGCTGGCGATCTCGGGCGGCCAGAACGAGCCGCGCGATGCCATCTCCGGCACGATCTGGGCTTTGCTGACGCATCCCGAACAGCTTGCGCTGCTGCGTGAGGGCAACGCCAAATGGATCGATGTGTTCGAGGAATATGCGCGCTGGATCGCGCCGATCGGGATGTCGCCGCGCCGCGTCGCCAAACCGTGGTCGTATGGCGGGGTCGATTTCGAGCCGGAGGATCGGGTGTTCTTCATGTTCGGCTCGGCCAACCGCGACGAGGCCTGCTTCCAGCATCCCGATCGTTTCGACATCACGCGCGATACCGCCAAGAGCATCGCCTTCGGCGCCGGCCCGCATTATTGCGCCGGCGCCTTCGCCTCGCGCGCGATGGTGGCCGATGTGGCGCTGCCAAGCATTTTCGCGCGACTGAACGGGCTGCGGTTTGACCCGTCCGAGCGGGTCCGGATCGGCGGCTGGGCGTTTCGCGGCCTGTTGAACCTGCCGGTGCTGTGGGATGCTGCGAGGCGTTCGTAGCAGACAAGGACAAAAGATAGATCCTCGTCACGGCCGCGAAATAGCGCGCAGCAGCCGGCTACCCGAACCGCAACCGCGAGCGTTCCCGTGCCTTCTCGGCTTCGATCTCGCGGTCGCGCGCCGGCGCTTGCGTGTGCAGCGAGGTCAGCAACCGCCGCGCCGTATCCGATACTTCGGCGACGGCGCGATTGAACGCCGCTTCATTGGCCTGCGACGGCTTGTTGAAGCCCGAGAGCTTGCGCACGAACTGCAGCGCGGAAGCATGGATTTCGTCGGCGGTCGCCGGCGGCTCGAAATTGAACAGCGTCTTGATGTTACGACACATGATTCACTCCCCTGCCCCGAGGGCGGCGAAGGGCCGCGCTGTCTGGAGACGATCGGCCTGCGCAAAATCCTACATCGCAGGCCGGTTTTTGTCATAGAATGGATGGCGGGTCGTTCCCGTCCCGAGAGGTCCCCGGAGGCGAGTTCCAGCATGTCCCATGTCACCTACAAGATCGTTCAGCATGATGGCGGCTGGGCCTATACCGTGAATGGCGTTTTCTCGGAAGCCTTCGCGACCCACGCTGCCGCCCTGGCGGCGGCCAAACGTGCTGCCGCCGAGCAACGCGTCCCCGGTCGCACCGAGGCAATCGAATACGAGACCGCCGACGGCAAGTGGCACACCGAAACCGCCTCGGGCAGCGACCGGCCCGAGACCGACATCGAGGACCCCGCCTGACGATTCCTCCACGATGCGACGCGACGTGGAGCGGGCGGCGGCGATAGAGGTGGCCGCCGCTACGTCGCAATGATATCTTTGGTTGGTCGCCACGTTTGCCGCTGGAGCCAGCCTTGACCGACCTCGCCGCAACTGACCTGCCGAAGATATATCCGGCACCTTCGCCGCGGGTGATCGCGAAAGCGCGCCCCGGGATCGACGCGCATGCGAAGAAATTCATCGCGATGTCGCCGTTCTGCGTGCTGGCCACCTCCGGCTCCGACGGCAGTGTCGACGCCTCGCCGCGCGGCGGCAATCCCGGCTTTGTCAAGGTCGCTGGGCCGAATCGGCTGCTGATGCCGGATCGCAGCGGCAACAACCGGATCGACAGTTTTCGCAATATCGTCGAAGGCAGTGGCTTCGTGCAGTTGCTTTTCTTCGTGCCGGGCATCGACGAGACGCTTCGGGTCGGCGGCAAGGGTACACTCTCGGCGGCGCCGGCCTTGCTGGCAGCGATGGTGGAGTTCGGCAAGCCGCCGCGCGCGGTGCTGAGCATCGACGTGCACGAGGCGTATTTCCATTGCGGCAAGGCGTTGATGCGCTCAAAGCTCTGGTCGCCGGAAACCCAGGTCGAGCGCGCGGTGCTTCCCAGCATCAGCCAGGTGATCCACGACCAGACCAGTCTCGGTGAACCAGAAAGCCAGGCTGTGGTCGAGGCGCGCTACAAGACGCAATTGTAAGGGTCGCTGCGAGCCCGCAACCTGGCCCGTCGCTACTACCGGCAGACCGTGAAGCCGCGCTGGGCAATTTCCACCTCGGTGGCTTCATCCTTCGAGACGCATCGCTTCGCGATGCTCCTGAAGGATGAGGTCTCAGACCCTCATGGGAGCGCGCCTTCGCGCCTCTCGAACCATGAGGCCTCGGGAGAAGCAACATTGATTCGAGCGAGCCGGAAAACGCGTTAATGCTCGCTCTCGAGTCCGCCGACGTGTTTCTGGGTGTAGAGCTCGAGCCCGATCCGTCCGATCAAATCAAGCTGGGTTTCGAGGAAATCGATGTGATGCTCCTCGTCCTTCATCAGGCCCTCGAACAGATCGCGCGACACATAATCCTTGACGCCGTGGCAATAGGTCGCCGCTTCCTGGTACAGGCTGCGGGCGCCGACCTCGGCTGCCAGGTCGCACTCGATGATTTCCTTGACGTTCTGGCCAATCCGCAGGGGATCGAGCACCTGCATGTTGGGGAATCCGTCCAGGAAGAGGATGCGGTCGGTGAAACGGTCGGCGTGATGCATCTCCTCGATGGATTCCTTGCGCCAGGTCTTGGCCATCTCCAGCAGCCCCCAATTATTGAGCACCCGGTAATGCAGCCAATACTGGTTGATGGCAGTGAGTTCGCTGCGCAGACCCTTGTTGAGGTAATCGATGACTTTTGGGTCGCCCTGCATGACGCGCTCCGTTGTTGCGACCGATTCCGATCGGGTTCGCCGAATGTTTAGAACGTTTCTAAGTCAGTTTGGAGCCAGACGCAACCCTGCTTGCCAACAAGGACAAACGGTCATCAGATTCAATAAGTTACTGGATATTCAAGCGACGGCTTCGAGGGCAAACTCGCCGTCGACATGCGCGTCGGGCCGGCTGTGCGGGCATCCCGAACAGCAGGCCTTGGCGCAAGCGCCCAACGCTTCATCGATGATGGTCTTGATCGTGCGCGCGCAGCGGCCACATTCGGCGCTGCACCCGAGGCAGCCATAGAGTTGCTTGGCATTGCGGGGAAGATCGTCAGCGGCGCTCACGGCATCGCGGACATCGTGGTCGGTCAGGACGTTGCAGGAACAAACGATCATGAAAAAACGGTAAGCTCATCAGTGATGCTCACCCATCGATATTTAAGACTGCGGCCGGATGCAAAAGGAAAAAGCGTAGTTTCAAGCAATTCCAAACTGATCGGAAGTGCAGACTAGAACGCGTCTAAAAATGCCTGCGGCAGTGGTACAAAGTGCCCTCGTTCGTCGTGTCCCTGGTCGGCCGCGGCCGCCTGGAACGCCCCCGGAAGTGCGCTGATTTGTTGCGCCGCAAATGGGGTCCACCCTTGCCCATATTCGTCGGCAATATGGCTATCCCGTTCATTGATCGTTCAAGGGGAATATGGAACCTTCGCTACGACAGACTGCTTGTCCGCTGTCCTTGCTCAATGAGAAAGGTGAAGCCATGAGGAAAACATTGATGGCACTCGCTGCCGTCGCCACCCTGGCCGTTTCGGCTGTCGGGGCGTCCGCACCGGCCCACGCCCAGCGTGGTGTTGGAGCCGCGATCGCCGGTGGACTGATTGGCGGCGCGATCATCGGCGGTGCGCTTGCCGCCCCCGGCTATTATTATGGACCCGGCTACTACGGGCCCGGCTATGGCTATTACGGCGGGCCGGCCTATGTCGGCGGACCGGGCTATGCCGGCCCCTGTTACTGGCAGCGCCAGCGGTTCTGGGATGGTTATGGCTGGCGCTTCCGCCGTGTGCGGGTTTGCGGCTGAGTCCGTTCACCTTCATTAAAGCAGCGTCAACATTCCCGCAGACAGTGCGTTTTCGGGAACGCCGTTGCAAATTGGCGTGAAAAAACCGTTTTTCCGGCCCACCACCTCGCTGCGTTTACTTTCGGTTGACTGTTGTGCGCTTTCTAGCGAGACGGCCACTTTCGAATACGGCGTGTGAGTTCACCACTTCAAACCCGGCGCTGATCCAAGGCGCCACCCCAGGAGAGCACGAGACATGAATAAGACATTTGCTGCCCTCGTCGCG
>JBDTKD010000393.1:0-17912 GCA_039935515.1 Bradyrhizobium sp. | reverse complement strand
CGGCGACCGAGTTCGACGTGCTGGTGGTTGTCGAAGGCAAAACGCTGCTTCAGCGCGACAATCTCGAGAAACTGCGCGATCTCGTCACCGACCTGCAACTGGTCGATGGCACCCGCGGCCTGATCTCGCTGTTTTCGGCGCGGCAGGCGCCGGCGCCGGGCAAGCTGCCCGCGGCCCTGTTCCCGCCGGACCTGCCACAGGGCGCGGACTATGACCAGTTCATCGAGACGGTGAAAAGCAACGAGATCATTCGCGGCAAGCTGTTGTCCGACGACGGCACGCTGGCCCTGATCGTGCTGTCGCTCGAGCCCGACGTCGTCGCCAGCAACAAGCTCAGCAAGACCGTCGGCGACATTCGCAAGCTGATGGCCCAGGATCTTGCCGGCAGCGGGCTAACGGCGGAATTGTCCGGCGTTCCAGTGATGCAGCTCGAGATCCGCAATGCGGTCGAACGCGACGGGCTGACCTACAATATTCTCGGCATACTGGCCGGATGCATCATCGCGATCATCTTTTTCCGCAAGATATCGTTCATGGTGGTTGCCGCCTTCCCGCCGATGATCGCGATTTTGCTGGCGCTCGGCGGCCTCGGATGGGCCGGTTTCAATCTGAATATGTTCCTGAACGTGATGACGCCGCTGATCATGGTGATCAGCTTTTCCGATTCGATGCAGCTGACCTTCGCGGCGCGTGATCGCCTGATCGCCGGACAGGACAAATATGCCGCGTTCAGGAACGCGGTATACGTGGTCGGACCCGCCTGCGTGCTGACCCACGGCACCGCCGGCATATCGTTTATCGCGCTGCAATTCTCGGATTCCGACCTGATCCGCAAATTCGGTGAAGCCGGACTTGCCGCGACCATCATCGCGCTGATCGCGGTGCTTTCGCTGGTACCGGTGTTTGGCGTGCTGTTTGTGCGTAACGAGAAGATTCTCGCGGTCAAGTTCCAGAGCGCCGACGCCGGCGTTCAGGCGCTGCGCAATTTTTGCTACTGGATCGCGGTGCGCATGGTCGGCCGCCCCGGCTTGTTCAGCCTGATCGCCGTGCTGGTTGTCGCCGGCCTCGCCGGAGTTTACGGCCATCTGCAGCCGCGCTACCGGCTGGCCGACCAGGTGCCGAACAAGCAGCAGGCGGTTGCGGCGAGCGGACGCCTCGATGCCAAGCTGACCGGCGCCAATCCCATCGATGTGCTGGTCGAATTCCCCAAGGGCGAGTCGCTGTATTCTCCGGAGACCTTGCAGACCATTGCGGACGTCCACGCGATGGTCGAGACCCAGGCTGGCGTCGGCAACGTCTGGTCGCTCGAGACGCTGCGGCGCTGGCTCGCCGAGAAGGTCGGCACGACCAATGTCGCGACGCTGAAGGAATACGTCAATCTGCTGCCGAAGCATCTGGTGCGGCGCTTCATTTCGGCCGACCAGGATGCCGTCGTGGTGTCGGGCAGGGTGCCGGATCTCGATTCAAGCCGGATACTGCCGGTCGTCGAGAAGCTCGATACCGCGCTGGACGCCGTCCGCAAGAAGCACCCGGGCTATGAGATCGCCGTCACCGGGCTGTCCGCGATTGCGGCGCGCAACAGCGCCAACATGATCGAGAAGCTCAACCGCGGACTGACCATTGAGTTCGCCTTCGTTGCGCTCTTTATCGGACTTGCCTTCCGCTCTTGGGTAGTCGGGCTCGCCTGTATCCTGCCCGGGATTTTCCCGGTGGTGCTTTCCGGCACGGTGCTGTGGTTGCTGGGAGAGGGGCTGCAGTTCGCCAGCGTGGTGGCGCTCACGGTATCGTTCGGCCTTGGGCTCAGCGCGACCATCCACTTCCTCAACCGGCTGCGGCTCGAGACGACGCCTGGCGTCAGTCCGGCACTCGCGGTCGAGCGCGCGACCGTGCTGGTCGGTCCGGCGCTGATCCTGACCACGGTGGTGCTGGCCTGCGGTCTTGTGGTGACGGTGTTTTCCGACTTGCCGTCATTGCGCCTGTTCGGCTGGCTCAGCGCTTTTGCGATGGTCGCGGCCCTGGTCGCCGATCTCTTCATCCTGCGGCCGACGGCGATGTTCCTGATCAACCTGTCGCAACGGCTGCACGGAACGGCGGGTCGCGCCAAGCCGGTGGAGTGATCGGGGCGGCTTCGTGAAGCTGCGGCGTCATAGCGTTTTCGAGCGAAGTGGGTCCGGTTCGCGTGAAGAAAACGCGTCAAAACAAGAAACTAAAGCCCGGTTCTGATTCAATCAGAACCGAACAGGCTTCAGCTCCTGACCATGGTGATGTTCACGCCCCTGATCTCGCCTTTGGAACTGATCTGGACGGTCTGCTTGTTGCCGGAGGTCCGCAATGTCAGGTTGGCGGCAAAACCCGCGGCCTCGACGAACACATCGATCTGGCCTCCGCCAGCCGTGCCCCGCAGATTGCCGAACACGTTGCGGCTCGCTTCGCCCCAATTGCCGGAAATGCGGTCGCCCTCGCTCGTGACATCGCAGATGAGGTCGAATTTATAGCTGTCGCTGGCGCAGCGGAGATTCTGCTTCAGGCCCAGCCCGCTGGCGTTGACCTTGTAGTCCGCCTTGCAGCGGATGCGCTCCGTCGTTCCATCGGAGAGCGCGACGGTGCCGTTGCCCGACCATGTTCCGTCAAAGCCGACGAATGGCCCCGATTGCGCGTGGCTTGCCGACACCGACCACATCAGCGCGGTACTGACGGCGGCAATCTTGATCGTCTGTCCAAACCAGGTTGAAACAAGCCGTTTCATATTGCTTTTCCCATTCAAGTCGAGTTCTCATGCCGGAGACGTCTCGCCGCATCGAGATTTAGTGTCGCCGCAGTGCGTTAGGTTCAAACGACGACTGGCCGTCGCGGCAGCGGAAGGTCCGGTTCGATCGTTAATTTTAAACTACAGCAAAGCTGACCTCGGCGAACCGCATTTTCGCTCCGCGCCGGCAAAAAAAGCGTGAGATTTCCCCAGCTCTCGGCCGCCAGCCATGAAACCGATTGGCGAAGTCGCGCCGCCAGGTATCTGTGGAACACCCAGGATTGATGAAATAGCAATTCAACATCAAGTGGTTATCGACATCATTGGGCTGCTCGGCAGGTCCCGGCATTTCAAGTTGAGGCCGTCGTAAATTTGGCCGCATTTACCAGCGCTCTTGGTCGGTTCGTCGCCGCGGTTCGTGGCGTTCGCAATCCGAGTAATCGGTTCCGCCATCCATGTGCTATGCGGGATCGGAATTCTCCGCGGTCACAATGAAGGAATATGATGTCCAGGTTCTTGCTCGCACTCACCCTGTTGTCGATCTCCGTCTCCACCGGCGCAATCGCCCAGCCGGCGCAACCGCAGCGCAGCGGAACGCCGGAGGAGCAGAAGGCCTGCGTCCGCGACGTTCAGCGCCACTGCCGTTCCGTCATCGATCAGGGTGACTTCACCGTTCTCGCCTGCCTTCAGCAAAACCGTGCGAAATTGTCCGCGGCGTGCGAAAAGGTCCTGAAGGACCACGGGCAATAGCCAGGCCTCGTTCCCCGGCTATCGCCACGGACAGCCCCATCCAGGACTGCAATCGGATGTGGCCGGGGATTCGCGAGCCATCGCGGGCAGCATTGGTTTTGGCGACGTATTCCCCTATATGGGGTGCGCGATCCCTTGCGTGCGGCAACTTTGCCGCATGCGAAGTCGTCATGCCCCGACCAATGTAGCCAGCCGTTGATGACCACCGCGAACGAATTGCGATCCGGCAAGACTCACCGCGACGAGAACTTCCCGGTCGCGTCGTGGATCATTCATCCGCGCCACCGGGCGCTGATTCTGGCGTTCTATAATTTCGTCAGGACCGCCGACGACATCGCCGACCATGCGACGCTCGCCGCGCCGGACAAGCTCGCCTATCTCGACCTGCTCGAGGCCGAACTATTGGGCCGGGGCGACAACCAGCCCGAGGCCGTCAATTTGCGCGAGGCGCTGGCGCGGCGTTCGATGCCGCCCCGCCATGCGCTCGATGTTCTGACGGCGTTCCGGATGGACGTGACCAAGCTTCGCTACGAGAATTGGGAAGAAGTGATCCACTATTGCCGGTATTCGGCCATGCCGGTCGGACGCTTCATGCTCGACGTTCACGGCGAATGCACGTCGACCTGGGCGGCCTCCGACGCGCTCTGCGCCGGCTTGCAGATCAACAACCACCTGCAGGACTGCGCCAAGGACTACAAGGACCTCAACCGGGTCTATCTTCCGCGCGATGCGCTGGCGGCGGCAGGCGCATCGGTCGAAGAACTCGCCGGCGGGCGGGCGTCGGCGCCGCTGCTGCAATGCCTGCATTCGCTTGCGGCACGAACCGGGGCTTTGCTCGAGCAAAGCAAATCGCTGTGCGCCGAGGTAAAGGATCTCCGTCTCGGGCTGGAGATTTCGGTGATCCAGTCCTTTGCCGACAGGATTGTCGGGCTGCTCAGGCTGCGCGATCCGCTCAGCGAGCGGGTCCATCTCAGTCCGGCCGAGTTGCTGGCGCATAGCATCGGTGGCGTCGCGGGCGAAATGACCCGCCGGGTGATGGGGCGCCGGCCCGTGTCCAGACCGGCGGCCGGCGCATGATTGCTGAGACGGCGGCGGCTAACGCGAACTACAGCACCACCGCGTCCGGCAGTTCGTTCTACGCGGCGATGCGCATTCTGCCGCGCGAGCAGCGCGACGCCATGTTCCAGATCTACAGTTTCTGCCGGCAGGTCGACGATATCGCGGATTCGGAGGGCCCGCGGCCAGAGCGGCTGGCCGCGCTCCAGCAATGGCGGGACGATATTGACGCGCTATATCGGGGCCGTCCCCCCGAACGGCTGCGGGACTACCTTGCCTCGGTTCGTCAATTCGGCCTCAAGCGCGAGGATTTCCTGGCTATCGTCGACGGCATGGAGATGGACGTTCCGCAGGATATCCGCGCGCCTGACTTGGCCACGCTCGATCTGTATTGCGACCGCGTGGCCAGCGCGGTCGGACGGTTGTCGGTGCGGGTATTCGGTCTGCCCGAGGATGACGGCACCCTGCTGGCGCATCACCTCGGCCGCGCGCTGCAACTGACCAACATCCTGCGCGATATCGACGAAGACGCCGGCATCGGCCGGCTGTATTTGCCGCGCGAAGCTCTGCTGCACGCGGGAATTGCCAGCGACGATCCGCTCACGGTGATCGCCGATCCGGCGCTGCCGGGCGTATGCGGGCCGCTGGCCGAGCGGGCGAAGACACATTTTGAAAAAGCCGATCAAGTCATGAACCGCAACCCGCGGCGGGTGGTGCGCGCGCCCCGGATCATGTCGCGATACTACCGCGCGATCCTGGCGTTGCTGGTGACGAGGGGGTTCGCATCGCCGCGCGCTCCGGTTCGCGTCAACAAGATGGCCCGCGTCGCCATCCTCATCCGCTACGCTTTGATCTGATGCAACGGACCGCACACATCATCGGCGCCGGAATTTCGGGCCTGTCGGCGGCCGTTCGGCTGGCCGATGCCGGTTTCAAGGTCCATGTCCATGAGGCCACCCAGCTGGCCGGCGGCCGTTGCCGTTCCTATTTCGACGCCGCGACCAACCTGACCATCGATAACGGCAATCACCTGCTTTTGTCGGGCAATCGTCACGCGCTTGCCTATGCGAGGTCGATCGGCACCGAAGCGGGGTTGGTCGGGCCGCAGCTTGCCAGGTTTCCGTTTGTCGATCTGACGACGGGACAGCGCTGGCAACTCGATCTCGGAGATGGGCGGCTGCCGCTGTGGATATTCGATGAATCCCGCCGCGTGCCCGACACCGGCCTGCGCGATTATCTGGCCCTGGCGCCGTTGATCTGGGCAGGACCGGGCAAGCCCGTCGGCGACACCATCCGGTGCCAGGGAACGCTGTACCAGCGGCTGGTGCAGCCCTTGCTGCTGGCGGCGCTCAATGTCGATCCGCCGGAGGGCTCGGCGGGCCTGGCCGGCGCGGTGGTGCGGGAAACGCTGCTGGCCGGAGGCAAGGCCTGCCGCCCGCTGGTCGCACGCGACGGCTTGAGTGCGGTGCTGGTCGAACCCGCGATCAGGCTGCTGCGGGCCAAGGGCGCCGAGGTTCGGTTTGAGCAGGAGTTGCGGGCGTTCGCAATGTCGGACGGCCGCGTCGGCGAACTGAGGTTTGGCGATGAGGTCGTGCCGGTCGCGGCTGACGATGCCGTGGTGATGGCGGTCCCGCCGCGCGCCGCAGCCGGGCTGCTGCCGGGCCTGAAAACCCCGTCCAGGTTCCGGGCAATCCTGAACGGGCATTTCCGCGTCAATCCGCCTCGGGACCTGCCGCCGATCCTCGGTGTCGTCGGCGGATTGGTGGAATGGCTGTTTTCGTTCCCGCAGCGGCTGTCGATCACCATCAGCAATGCCGACCGCCTGATGGATATGCCGCGTGAGGAGCTGGCGCAGGCGCTCTGGCGGGATGTCTGCAAGGCCGCCGGCATTCAGGGCGACCTGCCGGCCTGGCAGATCGTGCGGGAGCGCCGTGCCACGTTCGAGGCCACGCCAGAGCAGAATGCCCTGCGGCCGGGTCCGGCCACCCAGTGGAAAAACCTGTTTCTCGCGGGCGACTGGACTGATACGGGGTTGCCGGCAACCATTGAAGGATCGGTACGATCCGGGGATCGTGCGGCCGACCTTGTCCTCGCCATGCGGCAGCCCTGATCGGTTGCGGGCGAAACCGGGCAGAGACAGATAGAGCGGATGTTGAGCGACATGCATTCCGGCAATGACAGCCTTGGCATCAAGTACGCTGCCGCGCTCGAGGCGAGCATCGCGTCGGCAACGCGGGCGTTGCTCGACATCCGGCAAGCGGACGGACACTGGGTGTTCGAGCTGGAAGCCGACTGCACCATCCCGGCGGAATATGTGCTGTTGCGCCACTATCTGGGCGAGCCGGTCGACACCGTTCTGGAAGGCAAGATCGCAAATTACCTGCGCCGGATTCAGGGCGCCCATGGCGGCTGGCAGCTGGTCCATGACGGCGCATTCGAAATGAGCGCCAGCGTGAAGGCCTACTTCGCGCTCAAGATGACCGGCGACAAGATCGATGCCCCGCACATGGCGCGGGCGCGCGAGGCGATCCGTTCGCGCGGTGGCGCCATTCACAGCAACGTTTTCACCCGTTTCATGCTGTCGATGTTCGGCGTGCTGACATGGCGAAGCGTGCCGGTGCTGCCGGTCGAGATCATGCTGCTGCCCATGTGGTCGCCGTTTCATCTCAACAAGATTTCATACTGGGCGCGAACCACGATCGTGCCGCTGCTGGTTCTGGCGGCGCTGAAACCCAAGGCGAAGAATGTCAGCGGCATCGGGATCGACGAACTGTTCCTGCAGAAGCCGTATTCGATCGGAATGACCGCCAAGGCGCCGCATCAAAGCTGGGGCTGGTTTCTCCTGTTCCGCGGGCTGGACACGGTGCTGCGGGCGATCGAGCCGTTGTTTCCGAAGAAGTTGCGGGCTCGTGCCATCGATAGCGCGGTTGCCTTCATCGAAGAACGGTTGAACGGCGAAGATGGATTGGGCGCCATCTACCCGCCGATGGCCAATGTCGTGATGATGTATGAGGTGCTCGGCAAGCCGGCGGACTATCCGCCGCGCGCGATCACGCGAAGGGGGCTCGACAGGCTTCTGGTGATCGGCGAGCACGAAGCCTATTGCCAGCCCTGCGTCTCGCCGGTGTGGGACACCTCGCTGACCTGCCACGCCTTGATCGAGGCCGGCGGCGAAGAGGCGTTGCCGCCCGCCAAACAGGGGCTGGACTGGCTGCTGCCAAAGCAGGTGCTGGATATCAAGGGCGACTGGGCGGCGAAACGGCCGGAGGTTCGACCCGGTGGCTGGGCGTTCCAATACAACAACGCCTATTATCCCGATCTCGACGATACGGCGGTCGTGGTGATGGCGATGGACCGCGCCCGGCGCGCCAGTCCAAACCAGCAATACGATGCGGCGATCGCGCGCGGCCGCGAGTGGATTGAAGGCCTGCAGAGCCGCAATGGCGGCTGGGCCGCCTTCGATGTCAACAATCTCGAATATTATCTCAACAACATCCCGTTCTCCGACCATGGCGCGCTGCTCGATCCGCCGACCGAGGATGTCACCGCCCGCTGCGTTTCGATGCTGGCTCAGCTCGGTGAGACCGCGCAAACCAGCAAGACCGTCGCGGACGGGGTCGCGTATCTGCGCCGGACCCAGCTAGCCGAGGGGTCATGGTATGGCCGCTGGGGGCTGAACTACATTTACGGCACCTGGTCGGTGCTGTGCGCGCTGAACGCCGCGGGCGTCGGCCATCAGGACCCGGCGATCCGCAAGGCCGCGGATTGGCTGGTGTCGATTCAGAACACCGACGGCGGCTGGGGCGAGGATGCAACGAGTTACCGACTCGACTATAAGGGTTTTGAAGGGGCACCCACGACCGCCTCGCAAACGGCATGGGCCTTGCTTGGGTTGATGGCGGCGGGCGAGGTCGGCCATCGGGCGGTCGCCCGGGGGATCGAGTACCTGAAAAGCACACAGACCGAAAAAGGGCTTTGGGACGAGCAGCGATACACGGCAACGGGCTTTCCGCGGGTGTTTTATTTGCGTTATCATGGCTACTCGAAGTTCTTTCCGCTCTGGGCGCTAGCGCGGTATCGGAATTTGAGCAGCACTAACAGCAGGGTGGCAGGGGTCGGAATGTGAATTTGGGGGCGGGGGACGGGGTTTCCGCGGGCGATCGAATCGACCCGCGGCCGGTGTTGATTGTGACTGGTTTGGTACAGGAGGCCCGAATTGCGGCCGGGCCCGGCATGACCGTCATCTGCAGCAGTAGCGATCCGCAGCAATTGCGGGCGCTTTTGACCGTGGTCGACCCATCCAGCATCAGGGGCGTCATCAGCTTCGGCGTCGCCGGCGGACTGGATCCGGAATTGAAATCTGGCGATGTCGTGGTCGCGACCGAGGTCATGGACGGCGACACCCGCTGGCTCGCCGGTCTGGCGCTCAACGAAGAACTGATCGCCAACGTCGCCCTGGGGCGCCGGCGCGTCGTCAGGGGTGGCCTGGCGGGCGTCGAGCAGGTGATCGCGGCCCGGGCCAAAAAGGCCGCCCTGTGGTCGCAGACCGGGGCCGCGGCCGTCGACATGGAGAGCCATATCGCCGCAGCCTATGCCGCCGATGCCGGTCTCCCATTCGCCGCCCTGCGTGTCATCAGCGACCCCGCCACCCGCGCTTTGCCGGCGCTGGCGATGGCGGCGATCAAGCCCAACGGGGACATCGATTTGCGCAAGGTGCTGCGCGGCGTAGCACGCAACCCGCTGACCCTGCGCGCGCTGGTCTCCACCGGGATCGATTTCAACCGTGCGCTGCGCAGCCTACGCGGCTGTCGAGGCTTTCTGCTGGGCGGCGAGGGCCTCGTCACGGCGGATCTCTGACAAGCGTTTCTGTACTTCCGCCGAGAAGATGTACTGCGCCGGCCGCTGGTTATCGAGATTGATCTCGGGCGCCATCGGCCCCGTCGTCCTGACGCCGCGCAGCGCCACCCAAATGGCCTTCAGCGGATTGGCCAGTGCCGCGTCCGCAGCCGTCGGCTCATAGCCGCAATGCGCCATGCAGTTGGCGCACTTCTCGTATTTGCCGGTGCCGTAGGTCTCCCAGTCCGTGGTCTCCATCAGCTCCTGGAAGGTCTTGGTATAGCCTTCACCGAGCAGGTAGCAGGGCTTCTGCCAGCCGAAAATATTACGCGCCGGCATGCCCCAGGGCGTGCATTCGTAGTTTTGATTGCCGGCCAGGAAATCCAGGAACAGGCCGGAATGCATGAAATTCCACTTCTTGCCCTTGCCAAGCGTGAACACGTCACGGAACAGCTTTTTGGTCTTGGTCCGGTTGAGGAAGTGCTCCTGGTCGGGAGCGCGCTCATAGGCATAGCCCGGCGACATGGAAACGCCGACGCCGAGTTCGGTGGTGAAGTCGAGGAACTTGGCGATGTCCTCCGCCGCATGCCCGTCGAAGATGGTGGCATTGACGTTGACGGTAAAGCCGCGCGCTTTGGCGGCCTTGATTGCGGAAACGGCGCGATCGAACACGCCCTTCTGCGATACCGCCTTGTCGTGGTGGTCCTTCAGTCCGTCCAGATGCACCGAGAAAAACAGATAGGGCGACGGCTCGAACAGATCGAGCTTCTTCTCCAGCAGCAGCGCGTTGGTGCACAGCGATACGAACTTCTTGCGCGCCACCAGGCCGCGCACGATTTCGCCGATTTCCTTGTGGATCAGCGGCTCGCCGCCGGGAATGGCCACCATCGGCGCGCCGCACTCGTCGGCCGCGTCCCAGCATTCCTGCGCCGACATGCGGCGGTTGAGGATCGCGTCGGGATAGTCGATCTTGCCGCAACCGACGCAGGCGAGGTTGCAGCGAAACAGCGGCTCGAGCATCAGCACCAGCGGATAGCGCTTGCGGCCGCGCAATTTCTGCTTGATCAGATAACCGCCGATGCGCATTTCCTTGAAGAACGGTATTGCCATTACAGGTTTCTTTCTGGATTCGGTAGAGAAGTGGATCAGCCTGCGGTCAGTTCTGCCGGAAGCCGAAATTCGATATTTTCTTCCCGGCCCGGGAGCACCGATACCTCGACCGCTCCGATGCGTCTCAGGGCCTCGATCACGTCATCGACAAGAACCTCCGGCGCCGAGGCGCCGGCCGTGATGCCGACGGCCTTTGCATGCTTCAGCCATTCCGGGTTCAATTCGCTCCCATCGGCAATCAGATAACTCGCGACGCCGACTTCGGTGCCGATTTCGCGCAGCCTGTTCGAATTGGAACTATTGGTGGCTCCCACCACCAGGATGACGTCGACCAGCTTGCTGAGGTCCCTTACCGCAGATTGACGGTTTTGTGTCGCATAGCAGATATCCCGGATGTCCGGGCCTTGAATGTCGGTAAATCGCTGCTGGAGCGCGACAATAATGTCCTTGGTGTCGTCGACGCTGAGGGTGGTCTGGGTAATATAGGCGACCGGGGTGTCTGCGGGCAGGCTCAAGGCGGCGACGTCGTCGACATTCTGGACCAGCAGCACCGGGCCGGGAACCTGGCCCATGGTTCCCTCGACCTCGGGGTGCCCGGCATGCCCGATCAGGATCAGCGCCCGACCCTTCGACACGTACCGTTTGCCCTGGTTGTGGACCTTGGTCACGAGCGGACAGGTCGCGTTGAGGACCGGCAGGCCGCGCAACGCGGCTTCCTCCTCGACGCTCCTCGCCACCCCATGCGCGCTGAACACGGTGACGGCGTGCGGCGGCACCTCCGACAGGTCCTCGACAAAGATCGCGCCCTTGTTTTTGAGGCTTTCGACCACGTATTTGTTGTGGACGATCTCGTGGCGCACATAGACCGGCGGGCCATACTTCTCGAGCGCGCGCTCGACGATCTCGATTGCGCGCACCACGCCTGCGCAGAACCCGCGCGGCTGCGCCAGAAACACTTCCATTGGACGTCCATTACGCACGTTGCACCGAACCCATTCTCTATCTCCGCACGGCCACGCTATCGGCCTTTCCGCACCGCCCTTAAGCACGTGGAGGTATAGGGCTTTGTGTCAAAAAACGATTGGGTAGAAAAGGTGGATCGCAAAAAGGTTCCCCACGGCAAATGAGGAACCGGTAATATGGTACAGCATAGCGCGCCCGACCTTAGCGCGGATGGCGTGCTGGAAGCCTCACTTGTTCGTCACTTTACTGCGGGCCGATCCGAATTATACCAGCCTCCGACCGCGATTTGGGCAAGTTTGCTCTATCTGTTCGTCTGGTGAAGACCAAGCCTCCGAAACAACGTTAGATCGGCCGGTGGAACTCCGCTAGACAGCGGGGCGTTTCCAGCCAGTTCTTGCCATTTAGAAAGAAAAGACGTGCTGACAAGTATTGTCGTAACGGTCGTTAAAGCTTGCACGCGGTTTGCCTTTGCTACGGTCCTCGTCGCTCTGATCCTTGCGATCGCAGCGGGCTTCTACACGGCCCGTAACTTTTCCATCAATACCGACATCAACACGCTGATTTCGTCAAAACTGGACTGGCGCCAGCGCGACAACCAATTCGACCAGGCCTTCGATCGCGACAGCACCATCCTGGCCGTGGTGGATGCGCCGACGCCGGAATTGACCAGCGCGGCGGGTGCCGCGCTAAAGCAGAAACTGTCCGGTGATACCAAGCATTTTCAATCGGTTGAGGCGCTCGGCTCAGGAGAATTCTTCGAAAAGAACGGGCTCTTGTTCCTGCCCCAAACGGAGGTCGGCGAGCTCACCAGCCAATTCGCCTCGGCTGCGCCGCTGATCGAAATCATGGCGGGTGACCCGAGCCTGCGTGGACTGACGGGTGCGCTCGAGACCGGGCTTGTCGGCATCAAGCGCGGGGAATTCAAACTCGACAGCACCGCGCGGCCGTTCACGCAGATCGCCGACACCGTGGAGCATGTACTCGAGACCGGCTCGGGGACCTTCTCCTGGCGCGAACTGGTCAGCGACAAGCCGTTGACCGATGCCGATCGGCGCTCCTTTATCGAACTCAAGCCGGTGCTCGATTTCAACGCGCTCGAGCCCGGCAAGGACGCGACCGACGCCATCCGGCAGGCCGCCCAAGACCTCAATCTCGCCGGCGAGTACGGCGCCCGGGTGAGGCTGACCGGACCGGTTCCGATCGCCAACGAGGAATTCGCAACCGTTGCGGACGGTGCCGTGGTCAACGGCATCGGTACCGTGCTCGTGGTGCTGTTCATTCTCTGGATGGCGCTGCACTCGGCCAAGATCATATCCGCGGTTTTCGTCAATCTTTTTGTCGGCCTGTCGATCACCACCGCGGTCGGGTTGATGATGGTGGGTTCGCTGAACCTGCTTTCGATCGCGTTCGCGGTCCTGTTCGTCGGCCTCGGCGTCGATTTCGGCATCCAGTTCAGCGTTCGCTACCGCTCAGAGCGTTTCAAGAGCAATGACCTGCAGACGGCGCTGGTACAGGCCGCCCAATACGTCGCGGTCCCGCTTTCGCTCGCGGCGATGGCGACGGCGGCCGGATTCCTCTCGTTCCTGCCGACCGATTACAAAGGCGTCTCCGAACTCGGCAAGATCGCCGGCGTCGGCATGCTGATCGCATTTCTGTCGAGCATCACGGTGCTGCCGGCGTTGCTCAGCCTGCTTAACCCGCCGGGCGAGAAGGAAGCCGTCGGCTATGCCTTCCTGGCGCCGGTCGATCACTTCCTCGAAAGACATCGCGTTGGCATCATTGTCGGCACCCTCGTGGTCGCGGTAGCCGGCCTGCCGCTGCTTTATTTCCTGAGGTTCGACTTCAATCCGATCAATTTGCGCAGCCCGAAGGTTGAATCGATCGCGACCTTTCTTGACCTGCGGAAGGACCCGAACACCGGCGCCAACGCCATCAACGTGATGACGAATTCCGACGAGGACGCCCGGAAAATTGCCGCGCGTCTGGAAAAGGTGCCGGAGGTTCTTCGTGTCATGTCGCTTGAAAACTTCGTGCCCGACGACCAGCCGGCAAAACTCAAGCTGATCGCCCAAGGTGCCAAGGTGCTCGATCCCGCGCTCAATCCGGATTCGATCGATCCCGCGCCATCCGACCAGGAAAACGTTCAGGCTTTGAACGAATCGGCGGAGAGCCTGCGCAAGGCGGCCGGCGATGCAACCGGACCCGGCGCCGTGGCGTCGCGGCGTCTCGCCGATGCGCTGTCAAGGCTGGCCGGATCGAGTGAGGTGACGCGGAACAAGACCCAGGCAATCTTTGTGACGCCGCTGAAGATCGTGCTCGACCAGCTCAAGAACTCGCTGCAGGCGCAGCCGGTCAGCCTGCAGACCTTGCCAGCCGATCTGGTGGCCTCCTGGAAAACCAAGGGCGGCCTGCAGCGCGTCGAGGCGCTGCCGCGCGGCGATCCCAACGACAACGACACGCTGCGGAAGTTCGCCGGCGCAGTGCTCGCCGCCGAACCGAATGCGATCGGCGGTCCGGTTTCGATTCTCAAGTCCGGCGACACCGTCGTCAGGGCCTTTATCCATGCCGGTCTGTGGGCGTTGATCGTGATCAGCCTGCTGCTCTGGCTGGCGCTGCGGCGGCTTACCGACGTGCTACTGACGCTGGTGCCGCTGCTGGTGGCCGGCGCGGTAACGCTGGAAATCTGTGTGCTGATCGGGCTGCCGCTGAACTTCGCCAATATCGTCGCGCTGCCGCTGTTGCTCGGGGTCGGCGTCGCTTTCAAGATCTACTACGTCACGGCATGGCGGGCCGGCCGCACCAATCTGCTGCAATCGAGCCTGACCCGAGCCATCTTTTTCAGCGCGCTGACGACGGCGACCGCGTTCGGCAGCCTGTGGCTATCCAGTCATCCGGGCACCGCGAGCATGGGCAAACTGCTTGCGCTCTCGCTGGTGATGACGCTTGCGGCGGTGTTGCTGTTCCAGCCGGCGCTAATGGGCAAACCCCGCGATGTCGGGGAGTAGACAGATATCGCCGACCGGATCGGCCGGGTGCGCCGCCGATGCCGCTGCCTGCTTCTGCGCCGGCAGTTTGGCGTTGGAGTTGGCGGCACCGATCGTCCTGGGCGCAGCGGTTTTCGGGATGGAGCCGGTGCTCTTCGGCGCGCCCTTGGCCATGCTGTTGACCGGGCTGGAGGGAATCGGCCCCGCCACGCGCGTCCAGGTCTCGCCGCCGCAGAGGAAGCCGAGAACGCAGCCTTGAATTTCAAGCTGGTCGGTACCGGCCGGGTGAATCGTCGAACTGTAGGTCTGACCGTCCTTGGCGTTGTAGACTTGGCCTTCCCACTGGTCGGTGCCGGGCTTCTTCTTCATGTCGAGCAGGATCGGCATGCCCAGCGTAAGCCTGTTCTGTTTTGACACATCGGGATTGTGGGTGTCGTGGCCGCCCGGGATCTTCTCCCACACGACCACACCCCACATGCTGCCATTGCATTCGGCAACCCGGATGTCGGCGACACCGTCCGCCACCCTCCAGTCGCCGCTGGGATCCGCCGCCAGGGCCGACGCGACGCTCAAAGTCAGAAAAAGTCCGGAATATGCTACCTTACGCATGATCGATCGTGGGCAGTGCAACATGATCTAAACCTGTGCTTTATGGAGATGGTCCAAGCGGGCATAAAGCCGCATTGGGCGTTTTCAGTTGACGAAACGGCCATCAATCGAAGTATGTAGCCGATGCTATATCCAAATCTAGACGTTTCCGAGATGTTTGTGGACCGCCAGGCGCAGCGCAGTTCCATGCATGCGCGGCATCTCAACGAGCAGTTGGTCAGGGTCCTCAAGACGATCGGCTACGATGTCGGCTTTCAGAAGGGTCAAGGCCAGTACCTCTTTGATCGTGATGGCGCGCGCTATCTCGACTTACTGAGCGGTTTTGGCGTTTTTGCGATCGGACGGAACCATCCGGCGCTGCGTCAGGCATTGAAGAGCGTCCTCGATAGCGACCTGCCCAACCTTGTTCAACTCGATGTTTCGACGCTGGCCGGTGTGCTGGCCGAGCGGCTGCTGGAATACGTGCCTTATCTGGACAAGGTTTTTTTTGCGAATTCGGGGGCGGAGTGTGTCGAAGCGGCGATCAAATTCGCGCGCAGCGCCACCGGCCGGCCCGGCATCGTGTACTGCGCCCATTCGTTCCATGGGCTGTCCTATGGTGCGCTTTCGCTGACCGACGATTCCAACTTCCGCGGTGGTTTCGAGCCGTTGCTGCCCGGATGCACCGCTATTCCCTTTAACGATCTTGCCGCGCTCGAGCAGGCGCTGTCCTCGCACCAGGTGGCGGCGTTCATTGTCGAGCCGATCCAGGGCAAAGGCGTCAACCTGCCCACCGATGAATTCCTGCCGGGCGCTGCGGCGCTCTGCAAGCGTTACGGGACATTGTTCGTCGCCGACGAAATCCAGACCGGGATCGGCCGGACCGGACGGTTCCTCGCGGTTGAGCACTGGAAGGTCGAGCCCGACATGGTGCTGCTCGCCAAGGCGCTGTCCGGCGGGCATGTTCCGGTGGGCGCGTTGCTGACCCGCAAGAGCATCTTCGACAAGGTTTTCAATCGAATGGACCGCGCGGTCGTGCACGGCTCGACGTTCGCGAAGAACGATCTGGCGATGGCGGCGGGGATCGCAACCCTCGAAGTGCTCAAATCGGAAAAGCTGGTCGAGGCCGCCGCCAAACGCGGCGCGGAACTTCGCCTGGCGCTGACGCGAATGGTTCCGGGCTATGAGCTGATGAAGGAAGTTCGCGGCAAGGGGTTGATGATCGGCGTTGAATTCGGGCCGCCGAAATCACTGCGGCTGAAGGCGTCGTGGAACGTTCTCGAATCCGCCAACAAGGGCCTGTTCTGCCAACTCATCACGGTGCCGCTGTTCAAGGATCACAAGATTCTGACTCAGGTCTCCGGCCATGGCAGCCACACCATCAAGCTGTTGCCGCCGCTGACCATTACCGAACAGGATTGCAACTGGATCGAGACTGCGTTCGACAGCGTGATCGCCTCCAGCCACAAGGTTCCCGGCGCGATCTGGTCGCTGGGCAAGACCCTGGTCGACAACGCCGTCCGCAAAACGGCATAGCACGACCGCACATCCAAAGGCCTCGTGGTTCGAGACGCGCGACGCTGCCGCGCTCCTCACCATGAGGGTCTGGCGGGCCTCATCCTGAGGAGCGCGCACTTGCGCGCGTCTCGAAGGATGAAGCCGCGGTGCCGGAAAATGATCTAGCCCTCGCTGTTCGATCGCGACGCGGCCTCGAATTTCTCGCCGAATTCGGCGAGTTCGTCGGCGCCGAGATCGCTCACCGCCCAGTAATTCAATCCCCGATTGCTCCAGCGCCAGATATTGAATCCCTGCATGGTCTCCATTTTGGCGGCGTGGTGTTCGGTGTCGGCGGTTTGCGCGACGAACAGATTGATGATGTGCTGGCGCCGCCGATACACCACGGCGCCGATGGCACGGGCATCGAGATAGTCCAGCCGGCCGCCGATCAGCGTAAAGCCCTGCGCGGTGAGGTCGATCACGGGTGGTGCGACGTCCAGTTTGCCGTTGAACCACGGCTTCACGGTATGCTGGTCGGTGGAAATCACGTCGGTCAGATGACCCGCCTGCAGCGAGCGCAGATGTGCCGAGACGACCTCGGACAGAATGCGCTGTTCGTCGTCGTTGCGCAGCACGATGGCGACGAGGCCGGTCGCCGCGATCGCCGACATCGCCGATCCCATCGCAAAGCCCCGCAGCACCGAACGCCGGTTCGGTACCCGCATTTGCGTTTGCGGCAGTGAAGCCTCGATGCGGCGGCGAAGCCCTGGTGGCGCGGCATAGCGCAAATCTGCGCCCGCGACCGCCTTGCTCATCTCCCGGTAGGCGGCAAGCTGCGCGGCGCAATTCGGACAGCCGGCGATGTGGTCTTCGACCTCGCGTGCATGGCCGGCGTCGAGCTCGCCGTCGAGCAGCGCATGAAGAAGAATCTCTGCCTCGTCGCACGTCATTTCGGTTGCTCCTCTTCCGCCATCCATGCCGACCGCAGCATGGCGCGGGCGCGGGCGAGGCGGGACATCACGGTGCCGACCGGCGCCTCGACGATGTCGGCGATCTCGCGATAGGAAAGATTTTGAATCTCGCGCAATACAAGCGTCTCCCGGAATGGCTCGGCCAGCGCAGCCACAAGTTCCTGGACCGTCGCTGCCTCCCGCTGGCGCAGCATATGGGTCTCCGGCGTTTCCGGCGCTTCGTGCCATAGCGGCGTCTGCCCGGCGTGGTCGGGCGCATCGTCAACGAGGCCGGTGGGCGAACCGGCGCGGCGGGCGAATTCGGCGCGGCAGACGTTGCGCAGGATCGCGAACAGCCAGGGCTTCATCGCCGGCCCGCGATAGCTGTCGAAATGCTTCAGCGCGCGCAAATAGCATTCCTGCACCGCGTCC
>JBDTKD010000392.1:0-6597 GCA_039935515.1 Bradyrhizobium sp. | reverse complement strand
TGGATCTTTGCCTCCGCGAGCGAGGACAGACCGCTCGCCTTGAGAAAGCCCGCGATCGCCGCATCCGGCCCGCCGACGCGCGGTCCCTTGCGCTCTTCCTTCAGGTCGGATTGCCGGGGCGGGATGCCATGCACCGTCAGCGCCAGCCGCCGCGGCGTCGCGAACGCCCTGGCGCCTTCATAGACCAGCCCTTCGGCAACCAGCCGGTCGGTGACCATGCGGCGCAGATCGTCCGCCGCCCTGGCCTGCATCCGCGCCGGGATCTCTTCGGAGAAAAGTTCGAACAGCAGTTCAGGCATCAGGCCCCGCCCGCTTCGGTGTGCATCCAGGCTTCGCCGCAGGCCTTGGCGAGCTCGCGCACGCGCAGGATGTAGCTCTGCCGCTCGGTCACCGAGATCACACCGCGCGCGTCGAGCAGGTTGAAGACGTGGCTTGCCTTGATGCACTGATCATAGGCCGGCAGCGCCATCAGATGCGCCTCGCGCTTGCCGTCCTTCCACCCCGCATCGAGATATTTCCGGCAGGCTTGCTCGGCCATCCGGAACTGCTCGAACAGCATCACCGTGTCGGCATATTCGAAATTGTGCCGCGAGTATTCCTGCTCGGCCTGCAGGAATACATCACGATAGCTCACTCTCTCGTTGCCGTCGCGGCCGTTGAAGTTGAGATCCATGATGCGGTCGACGCCCTGCAGATAGCAGGCGAGCCGTTCCAGCCCATAAGTGAGCTCGCCCGCGACCGGCGCGCATTCGACGCCCGCGACCTGCTGGAAATAGGTGAACTGCGACACCTCCATGCCGTCGCACCAGCATTCCCAGCCCAATCCCCAGGCTCCCAGCGTCGGGCTTTCCCAATCGTCCTCGACAAAGCGAATATCGTGCAGCGCGGAGTCGATGCCGATCGCGGCGAGCGATTTCAGATAGAGGTCCTGCAGATCCGGCGGCGACGGCTTCAGGATCACCTGGAACTGGTAGTAGTACTGCAGCCGGTTGGGATTTTCGCCGTAGCGGCCGTCCTTGGGCCGGCGCGACGGCTGCACATAGGCCGCATTCCAGCGCTTCGGCCCGAGCGCGCGCAGCGTGGTCGCGGGATGGAAGGTGCCCGCCCCTACTTCCATGTCGTAAGGTTGCAGGATCACGCAGCCATAGTCCGCCCAATAACGCTGCAGCGTCAGGATCAACCCCTGGAACGAGCGTTCCGGGCGCATGTGCGGGGGAATGGCATCCATCTTGTTCGATTCGAGACCTTCTGGGGCGGCAAGCGCGCGGGACCGTATCGGCGGGGAAACCGAGAATCAAGGCGAGGTCCGCCCGAATTCGGCGCTCCGGAGTTCGTGATCTCAGGCGACTGGATTGTGAGCCAAGGATGCCGACGGGTTCGGTAAAACGAGCTGCCTCCAAGCTTGCTCGCCGGTCTTCCGGGGTGATGCCCCGCCCCGAGGCCGGCGCATGCGAATAGTGCCCCGCCCAGCTCGCCCGTGATCGATCGAACCGATCAGCCCGGCCGATAAGCGCCGGTGGTGGGGTCGCGCCGCAGCGTCGGAATATCGTTCGACCTCGCCGCCTCGGCTACCCGCGCGCGTCGCGCCTCGTCCAGTTCCCGGTTGACCTTGAGAGCTGTCCGGTAAGCCCAGCGGACCACGGCCAGCCCACCCAGGGCGCCTGCAATTGCGATCAGCGGCGGCATCGGTCGATCCTTGTGGTTCATCAGTGACGCCCCCTCAGCGCATTGTCGCGCAAGCCGGCCCGGCCCGCAATCGCCTTGTGCGGGACCAAATGGCGCGGCCGGCCGCCTTCAAAATCCGAATTTGGCCCAGATCGCCCGGCTCTCCAGCGCCGAGATCAGTTCATCCGGCAGGCCCGCGGCGCCATCGAGCCCATTCAGCACGCCGGCGCCGGCAGATTTGCGGCCGAAAAGGCCCGCCAGCATGCCGCTCGCGGGCGCCACCAGCGGCGTCTTCACCTTGTCGCCATAGCGCGCCCGCAGCGTCGAGCGCAGGTCGCCGATCGCATCGGCAAGGCCGAGCGCGACGGAGGTTTCGCCCGCCCAATATTCGCCGGTGAACAGAACATCGTCGGCACCCTTGAGGCGGGCGCCGCGACTCTGTTTCACCAGCGCGATGAAGATGGCGTGGATCTCGCGCTGCAACGCTTTCACGCGCGCCACATCGTCGGGATTTTCCGGCAGGAACGGATCGAGCATCGCCTTGTGCGCACCGGCGGGATAGAGCCGGCGCTCGATACCGATCTTCCTGATCAGCTCCTGGAACCCGAAGGTTCCACCGACCACCCCGATCGAACCGAGAATCGACGAGGGATCGCAGAAGATTTCGTCGCCGGCACACGCGATCATGTAGCCGCCGGAGGCGGCGACGTCCTCGACAAAGACCAGCACCGGCAATTTCTTTTCCGCGGCGAGCTGCCTGATCCGCAGATAGATCTGGCGCGACTGCACCGGGGAGCCGCCGGGTGAATTGACCACCAGCGCGACGGCCTTGGCATTCTTGGTCGCGAAGGCGCGCTCGAGCGTCTTGGCAAGCCCGGCAAGCATCAGGCCCGGTCGCAGCGGCGTCACCGCGCCGATCGTACCGGACAGCCGGACCACCGGCACCACGGCGGTTGCGCGCCGCAGCCGCGCGGGAACGAACTCCATCAACCGATCGATCAGGCTCGGCGATCCACTGGAAGCGCCGGTTTGGTCTGTCATGCCATTACCTCGAAATTAACCAATTCTTATCACGCCGCTGTCATCAAGCCGATGGAACGTCTTTTGCATCGCGGTGGTTGCTTGGGTGCAACGGTGCAGCGGAGAATGACATGAAAATCTACCTGCTCATGATCCTGATCGGTGCACTTCTAACCGCAATCCACTTCACCTCGGCGCCCGAACGCCAGTCGAAAACGCTGCCGCGCTAGCTGTTTGCCGGAGCGCCGCCGCCGGCACGCGGCATCTTCCGGATCTCGCCATCACGGCAGCGCCAGTGGCAATACCCCATTTCCGGCCAAAATGTCGCGCACCTGTTTATTGGGCACGGCTGGTGGATCATTGAGCACCAGCGCCGCATGGATTCGGGTCGGAGCCCTTCCGCCCTTGATGGCGCGAACCAGCACCCGGATGGCGGGCGTTTCGGCGTCGCCGTGAACCGGCAGAATGGCAAGACTGCCGAAGCCGCGGTCGAGCGCTGCCAGCACCTCGGTCAGGCCATCGGCGCGCCAGATCAGGGTAAGCACGCCGCCGGATTTCAGAAGGCGCCGACCAGTGTGAATCCATTTTTCAAGCGTCGCGGCGGTGGCCACATGGGCGATCTCGCGCGCTCGGTCCGGCGAGACGCGGTGCCGCGCAGCATCGTTGAATGGCGGATTCATCAGCACGACATCGACGCTGTCGGCCGACAGGCCGGCCGCGGCCAAGGCATCGGCGGCAGCCGTCACATCCAGCACCCTGACATCAGCCGCGATCGCATTGGAGGCGGCGTTACTGCGCGCAAGTCCGGCCAGCCCTGCATCGATTTCGACCAGGACGAGATTGATCGCGGGCACGCGCCTTGCGACCGCAAGGCCGGCGGCGCCGACGCCGGCGCCGAAATCAACCACGCGATCACCCGGGCGCGCCCGCGTCGCCGCCGCCAGCAGCAACGCATCGTGGCCGGCGCGGTGACCTGATTTCGGCTGGCGCAGACAGAGCCGGCCGCCGAGAAACGCGTCTTCGGTGAATTCGCCGGGCGGTTCAGTCATTGTCTCGCAGTTCGTGCGACAGCCCGGCATCGGCGAGCACCTGGCGGGCCGCCCGGTTATCGTCCTCATGGACGAGGATACGGCGCGGCAGCACCCCGAGCGAGCCCTCGATGATGCTCATGTTCTGGTCGAGCACCAGATGCTGAATATTCGCGCCGTCGAGCAGCGCGCCGACCGCTGAAACCAGCACGATATCGTTGGTCCGAACCAATTCCCGCAACTTGAGTTCTCCCTTGCCGGCCCGGTGTGACAGGCGCGCGCCGCGTGTCAACAGCTTCGTGCCCTTGCCGCCCTACTCCGCACTTTCTATGGTTATATCCGAGGATAGTGCCAATTGGGCAAATGTGGAGACCTGCGTGGCGGTTATTGTACCTTTCGAGAGCCCCTCGAGCGCTTCGATAGATCAGCTGGTTGGACTGGTGGCCGCCGATATGGAGCGCGTCAACGCCACGATTCTGTCGCGCACCGGGTCGGAAGTAACCATGATCCCCGAGGTCGCCAACCACCTGATCACCTCGGGCGGCAAGCGGCTGCGTCCCATGCTGACGCTGGCGATGGCGGGTCTCGCCGGCTATTCCGGCGACGGTCATGTCAAGCTCGCGGCCTCGGTCGAGTTCATGCATACCGCGACCCTGCTGCACGACGACGTGGTCGATGAAAGCGAGTTGCGGCGCGGCAAGCTGTCGGCGCGAATGCTGTGGGGCAACGAGGCGAGCGTCCTGGTCGGCGACTTCCTGCTCGGCCAGGCCTTTCGCATGATGGTCGAGGTCGGCTCGCTGCGCGCGCTCGACATTCTGTCGTCGGCGGCGGCCACCATCGCCGAGGGCGAGGTGATGCAACTCGCGGCGGCGAAGAACACCGCCACCACCGAGGACGAATATCTCGCGGTGATCCGCGGCAAGACCGCCGAACTGTTCGCGGCCGCCTGCGAGGTCGGCCCGGTGCTGGCCAATCGCCCGAAGGCCGAACAGACCGCGTGCCGCTCCGTCGGCATGAATCTCGGCATCGCTTTCCAACTCGTGGACGACGTGCTGGACTATGGCGGCAAGGCCGCCAAGCTCGGCAAGAACGTCGGCGACGATTTCCGCGAGGGCAAGATCACGCTGCCGGTGGTGCTGGCATTCCGTCGCGGCAACGACGGCGAGCGCGACTTCTGGATCCATGCGCTGGAGCGGGGCGAGATCAGCGACGGCGACCTCGATCATGCGATCGGCCTGATGACCAAGCACCGCGCCCTCGAGGACACCATCAGCCGCGCCCAGCATTACGGCGCGATGGCAGTCGATGCGCTGGCGCTGTTTCCGGCCTCGCCGATGAAGACCGCGCTGGAGCGGGTGGTGGCGTTCTGCCTGGCACGCTCGCATTAGCAATCAGCGTCGTAGCCCGGATGGAGCGCAGCGCAATCCGGGAATCGCGATGCGATGAGCCGGCCCCGGATTTCACTGCGCTCCATCCGCGCTACCAATGCCGTCATTGCGAGCGCAAGCGAAGCAATCCGTATCGCTGCGCTAGCCCACCTTACGCCCACGCTATTTCAGCGTGATCGCGAGCCCGCTTAGATCGGCGTTGGCCATCAGCCCGACCTCGCGGCCGGACAGTTCCAGCACCGCGCCCTTCTGGTTGGTCAGCACGATCGCGCGGGCGCCGCCGCCGACCGCGAGTCCCGCCCCGGCCGCGCCATAGACGCCGGCGACATCCGACGGCCGGTTGATGTTGCTGACCCGGCCATGCAGCACCGTCTTCGATCCGCCGAACACCAGGCCGTAGTCGAGCCCGCCCGCCGACAGCGCGTAGGTACGGCCATGGAAGGTCAGCGCGCCGCCCCCGCCGGAGCCGCCGATGATCCACCCCGCTTTGTAGATCGTGAGCGTCACCGTGCCGCTGTCGGCATAGGAGGCCGACGGCAGGCCGGCGCCGGCGAAAGCCAGGAGCGCGACCAGGGCAACACGAAAGGCGGATGGAATCGTCATCTGTTTTCTCCGGGGGTCTTGGGGGGCAGCCTTGCGCGGATCGAATCACGCTGGATCGAATGTAGCTCACGGGCGGATTGAGCAAAACCCATTCGACTCGCCTGCGCCGGCATTGCGGGTTAGTCTCGCCTTGCGGGTTAGTCTCGGCAACCCGACGCGTCCGGCTCAAGCGAAGATCCGGTTCGCGTGGAATCGATCCTCACGGCAGGGAGACGATCGCGATGCACAACCTGACACCTTTCTCCGGGCTGTTCGGCGGCGCGCTGATCGGGCTTGCCGCCGCAAGCCTGATGCTGCTGACCGGCCGCATCGCCGGCGTCAGCGGCATCTTTGGCGGGCTGCTGGTGCTGCGGCCGGCCGATCAGGGATGGCGAATCGCGTTCGTCGCCGGGCTGATCGCGGCGCCGCTGCTGGCTACGTTGGCCGGCAACCCGCTGCCGGCGCCGGCGATGACGTCGAACCTGGCGCTGGTCGCGATCGGTGGCCTGCTGGTCGGATTCGGCAGTCGCATGGGCAATGGCTGCACCTCGGGCCACGGCGTCTGCGGATTTGCGCGGCTGTCGGTACGCTCGATCGCGGCGACGGTGATTTTCATGGCGACGGCGGTCATTATGGTGGCGATCGTCCGTCACGGTTTTGGAGGTTAGCGCGATGCCACTCATCGCCGCCAGCTTTGCCTGCGGGCTGATCTTCGGCGCCGGCCTGCTGATCTCCGGCATGACCCAGCCGGGGAAGGTGCTCGGCTTCCTCGACATCTTCGGCGCCTGGGATGCGACGCTCGCCTTCGTGATGGCCCGCGCGGTAGCGATCGCCTCGATCGGATTTGCGCTGGCGCGCCGCAGCGCCGCTCCTGTCTTCGCTGCAAATTTTTGCTGGCCCGAGCGACGCGACCT